>CALNAL010000075.1 GCA_937874445.1 uncultured Acetobacteraceae bacterium
TGCCGGTGCGCGTGCCGAAGTGGCAGAAGCTGTGGATCGCGCTGAGGTACGGGCTGGCATGAAGCGGGTTCACATCGTGGGCGGCGGGCTGGCGGGGCTGTCGGCGGCGGTGGCGCTGGCGCGGCGCGAGATCCCCACCACGATGTACGAGGCTGGTCCGCAGGCCGGCGGGCGCTGCCGCTCCTACTTCGACCGCGAGATGAGCTGCCGGCTCGACAACGGCAACCATTTGCTGCTCTCGGGCAACCAGGTGGCGATGGCCTATCTCGCCACCATCGGCGCGCGCGACACGGTGATGATCCCGGAGGTGGCCCGCTTCCCCTTCTGCGACCTGGAGAGCGGGGAGCGCTGGACGGTGGCGCCCAACATCGGGCGGATTCCCTGGTGGCTGCTGGTGCCCCGCCGGCGGGTGCCGGGGACGCGCCTGCGCGACTATCTCGCGCTCGGCCGGCTCGTCCGGGTGGGGCCGGAGATGACGGTGGCGGCGGCGCTGGGCGGGCTGGGGCCGCTCTATCGGCGTCTGCTGGAGCCCCTGGCCATCGCCGCGCTGAACACCCGTCCCGAGGTGGCGCAGGCGCAGCTGCTGGCGGCGGTGGTGCAGGGCACGCTCGGCCAGGGCGGCGGGGCGTGCCGGCCCTGCCTGCCGCGCGAGGGGCTTTCCGAGAGCCTGGTGCTGCCGGCGCTGGGCTGGTGCGCCGCGCGCCGGGGGCGGCTGATCACCGGCTGCCGCATCGCCGGGGTGCGCACCGAGAGCGGGCGCGTGGTGGCGCTGCAAGGACCGAAGGGCGAGATCGCGGTGGGGCCCGACGAGGCGGTGGTGCTGGCGGTGCCGGCCTGGGTGGCGCCCACGCTGCTGCCCGGCGTGCCGGCCCCCGACGCCTTCGAGGCCATTCTCAACCTGCACTACCGCAGTGCGGGCCTGAGTGCGGGCCTGCCGCCGGAGGGGACGTTCCTCGGCCTGCTCGGGGGCACGGCGGAGTGGGCGTTCGTGAAAAAGGGCGTGGTCTCGGTCACGATCAGTGCCGCCAACGCCCTGCTCGACGTGGCGGGCGAGGCGCTGGCCGAGCGGGTGTGGAAGGACCTGCGCCGGGCCTTCTCCCTGCCCGAGGAGATGCCGCCGGTGCGGGTGGTGCGCGAGAAGCGGGCGACCTTCCAGGCCACCGCCGCGCAGGCCGCCCGGCGCCCCGCCGCCGACTGGCCCGCGCGCCACGCCGGTCTGACCAACGTCGTGTTGGCGGGTGACTGGACCGCCACGGGCTTGCCGGCCACCATCGAAGGTGCCATTTCCTCGGGGATCGCCGCTGCCGCCGCCGTGCGCGCCGGGTGAGATTAAGGAACCGAGGGGACTTTCGTCGTGCCGCATGACATCCTGCCGCCGCCCCGGCCGGAGCAGCTCGAGGACGCGGTGAACCGCGCCCGCGATGCCTTGCTGCGCCGCCAGAATCCTGACGGGCACTGGGTGTTCGAGCTCGAGGCCGACGCCACCATCCCCGCCGAATACGTGCTGCTGGAGCACTATCTCGACCGCATCGACGCCGATCTGGAGCGCAAGATCGGCAACTACCTGCGCGAGATCCAGGGGGCGCACGGCGGCTGGCCGCTGTTCCACGACGGCGCCTTCGACATTTCCGCCAGCGTGAAGGCCTATTTCGCGCTCAAGGCCATCGGTGACTCCCCCGATGCGCCGCACATGCAGCGCGCCCGCCAGGCCATCCTGGCCGCCGGCGGGGCCGAGCGCGCCAACGTGTTCACCCGCGTCCAGCTGGCCCTCTACGGCGAGATCCCCTGGCGCGGCGTGCCCTCCATGCCGGTGGAGCTGATGCTGCTGCCCCGCTGGTTCCCCTTCCATCTCGACAAGGTTTCCTACTGGTCGCGCACCGTCATCGTGCCGCTGGTGGGGCTGATGGCGCAGCGTCCGCGGGCGCGCAATCCGCACGGGGTGCACGTGCCCGAGCTGTTCCGCACGCCGCCGGAGCAGGTGCGCGACTGGATCCGCGGGCCGTACCGCTCGGCGTGGGGGCATTTCTTCAAGGCGCTCGACGCCGTGCTGAAAAGGGCCGAGCCGCATTTCCCCCGCCTCACCCGCAAGTGGGCGATGGCGCGCGCGGTGCGGTTCATCACCACGCGGCTCAACGGCGAGGACGGGCTGGGCGGCATCTATCCCGCCATGGCCAACACCGTGATGCTGTTCGACGCGCTCGGCTATCCGCCCGACCATCCCGACGCCGCCATCGCCTGGAAGGCGGTGCGGCGGCTGCTGGTGGTCGAGCCGGACAGGGCCTACTGCCAGCCGTGCTTCTCGCCGGTGTGGGACACCGCGCTGGCCGGCCATGCCGCGGTGGAAGCCGAGGACGCCGGGGTCGCGCCGGTGGCGCGGGCCGCGGAGTGGCTGCGCGGCAAGGAAGTGCACATCGCCGGCGACTGGGCGCGCACCCGTCCGCACGCCCCGGTGGGCGGCTGGGCCTTCCAGTACGAGAACCCCTTCTACCCCGACGTGGACGACACCGCCGTGGCGGGCATGCTGCTGCACCGCCACATGGTGGCCGGCGACGGCGACCCCGAGATGGCCGGAGCGGTGCAGCGTGCGCGCGCATGGATTCTCGGCATGCAGGGGCGCGACGGCGGGTGGGGCGCTTTCGACGCCGACAACAACCACACCTTCCTCAACAACATTCCCTTCGCCGACCACGGCGCGCTGCTCGACCCCTCCACCGCCGATGTCACGGCGCGCTGCGTCTCCTTCCTGGCCCAAACGGCTGATGGCAGCGAGCGGGAGGCGATCGCGCGGGCCCTGGCCTGGCTGAGGAGCGAGCAGGAGTCCGACGGCGCCTGGTTCGGCCGCTGGGGGACCAATTTCATCTACGGCACCTGGAGCGTGCTCTGCGCCTTCAACGCCGCCGGGGTGCCTGCCTCCGATCCGACGGTGCGCCGCGCCGTGCACTTCCTCGAGGAGGTCCAGCGCGAGGACGGCGGGTGGGGCGAGGACAACGAGACCTACGCGCTCAACGGCGTGGGTGCGAAGGCGCCGCATGGGCGCTACACCCGCTCCAACCCGAGCCAGACCGCCTGGGCGCTGCTCGGGCTGATGGCCGCGGGGGAGACGGAAAGCCCCGCCGTGACGCGCGGCATCGCCTGGCTCGCCAGCCAGCAGAAGAAGAACGGCGAGTGGGACGAGGCGCCCTATACCGCCGTCGGCTTCCCGCGCGTGTTCTACCTGCGCTACCATGGCTACAAGCTGTTCTTTCCGTTGATGGCCATGGCCCGCTACCGCAAGCTGATGCGTGGGAACGATCGACATGTCGCCTGGGGATTTTAACGACCCGTATGCCGCCCACTGGCGCGGCGCCATCTGGATCGGAGTCGTCACCGGCATTGCCGCCGAGGGGCGCATCGCCGCGCACATCGGCCCGACCCTGCCCGGATGCGGCACGCCCCACGGGGCCGAGGCCGCGGCCCGGCGGCTGGTGCGTGCCGGGGCGCGCGGGCTGGTGAGCTTCGGGGTGGCCGGCGGGCTCGACCCCTCCCTCC
>CALNAL010000076.1 GCA_937874445.1 uncultured Acetobacteraceae bacterium
CGCATGTCTCGTGGGCTCGGAGATGTGTATAAGAGACAGCCCCACCCCCACCACCACGTCGGCCGGCGTCAGCGCCAGCGACACCACCGAGCCGCCCAGAGTCCCCAGAAAGAAGATCAGGAACATCCAGGCGCGCCCGACCAGCCACTCCAGCGCATAGCCGGCAAAGATGAAGCCGGCGACATTGCCGGCCAGATGGGCCAGGTTGTTGTGCAGGAGGGGGGCGACGAACAGCCGGTACCACTCGCCCTGCCCTATCACCAGCTGGCGATTGAGCCCGCCCATCGCCAGCAACGTCCACAGGTCGGGAGCGGAGCCCCCCGACGGGCGCGGCGCCAGATGCAGCTCCTGCGCGTAGATGAGGCACAGGCAGACCGCCATCACCCCGGTCAGCAGCGGACCGCGAAACCAGCGCGGCTGGGCATGACGCTGCGCACACGCCTCCAGCCAGTCCTGGGTATCGCGAACCTGCGGGTTGAAATCGGAAGCCATCGGCCGGGCCGGCCCTTCCTCGGGGTTTCCTGTTAGGGAAACGAAATCATAGCAGCCCGATTCGCCGCCCCGCAACCAGCCGGTGCCGCAGAGCGGGGCGGCAGCAAGGCAAGGTGTTCTTCTTTCGCGAAAGAAGAACCAGGAAAGCTTTGTTCATTGGACTCCGCGCTCGTGTCAGACGCGGAGTCCAATGAATGAAAGTCCTTTTTGCTTCTTTTTCCTTCAGGAAAAAAGGCCTTACTTTATTCGGCGTGCTGTTCAGGCGGCACTCCCGGCATCCACCAGCACCAGCCCGGCCGGCGCCTCGGCCCGGATTTCCAGGGCCGCCTCCCCTGCGATGACCGCCCCGTCGCGCGGCTCCAGCCGCAGGCCGTTGAGCGTCACCGCCCCGTCGACGGCCACGAGATAGCCCAGCCGGGTGGGGTCGAACGCGTGGCGCAGGCTCTGGCCACCCTCCAGCCGTCCGGCCAGCACCGCGGCATCGGCGTAGAGCGGCAGCGCTTCGGGGGAAGGCTCCTGCCGTCCGTCCGCCAGCACCACGAGTTGCCCCGCCGCCTGCCCGGGAAAGCGCCGCGTGGCCCAGCCCGGCGTCACCCCGGCCCGGTTGGGCAGCAGCCAGATCTGGAAAATGCGCGTGGGATCGCGCTCGAGGTTGTGCTCGGAGTGGCGGATGCCGGTGCCGGCGTGCATCACCTGCACGTCGCCGGCCACGGTGCGCCCGACGTTGCCCGTGCTGTCGCGGTGGGTGATCGCGCCCTCGCGCACATAGGTGACGATCTCCATCTCGCGATGGGGGTGCATCTCGAAGCCGGTGCCGGGAGCGATCTCGTCGTCGTTCCAGACGCGCAGGTTGCCGACGCCCATGCGCGCGGGGTCGAAGTAGTCGGCGAAGGAAAAATGGTGGTGCGTGTCCAGCCAGCTGGCGCGGGCGTGGCCGAGGTGGGCGAAGGGCCGAAGTTCGATCATGGTGTCGTGTCCATTATCGTTCGATGTTGAATTGTTCGATAGCGAACGTTGGACCGCCCCCCTCTCCTTTCACGCCCCTTCCG
>CALNAL010000077.1 GCA_937874445.1 uncultured Acetobacteraceae bacterium
GCCCGATCCATGCTACAAACACGCGATGGAAACCACGCCCCCCATTCCGCGCGCCGTCCTCGTCGGCATCCAGACCCCCGATGTCGATGACGTCGCCCACGAAGCCAGCCTTGAAGAGCTGGGCCGCCTGGTCAAGACACTGGGCTACGAAGTCGTCGGCTCGGTCTCACAGAAGCGCGAAGGCACCGGCGCCGCATCCCTTCTGGGCGCTGGCAAGCTGGAGGAACTGGCCGCCCTGACCGGCGGCAGCGGCGTTGTCACTTCCATGGCCACGCCCCCGATGACCAAGGCCCGCAAGCGGTTCGAGACCACCTCCGACACCCCCCAGCCATCCAGCCCCGAGCCAGATCCGGACGCACCGCCCAGGCCGGAATTCGTGATCGTCGATCACGAACTCTCCCCTAGCCAGATCCGCAATCTCGAACGCGCCACCGGCGCCCAGGTGCTGGACCGCACCGGCGTGATCGTCGAGATCTTCCACCGCCACGCCAACACCCGCGAGGCGAAATTGCAGGTGGAGATGGCGCGCCTGAAATATGTCGCCCCACGCCTGCGGGAATCCGGCACCGGCGGCGGCCGCCAGCAGGGCCCCGGCGCCGGCGAAAGCCATCTCGACCTCGACCGCCGCAAGATCCGCGACCGCCTCGCGGAACTGAAGACCCAGCTCGAAGCCGTGCAGCGCGACAGCGACCAGCGCCGCTCCGCCCGCCGCGACCAGTTGCGCGTCGCCCTGGTCGGCTACACCAACGCCGGCAAATCCTCCCTCATGCGCGCCCTCACCGGCAGCCAGGTGCTGGTGCAGGACAAACTCTTCGCCACCCTCGATACCACGGTACGCACCCTCCAGCCCGAAACCCGCCCCCGCGTGCTCGTCTCCGACACGGTCGGCTTCATCAAGCAACTCCCCCACGATCTGGTCGCCTCGTTCCGCTCCACCCTCTCCGAGGCACTGGAAGCCTCCCTGCTCCTCTTCGTGGTCGATGCGTCAGACCCGACCTACGAAGCGCAACTGGAGGTCAGCCGCAGCGTGCTGCGCGAAATCGGCGCC
>CALNAL010000078.1 GCA_937874445.1 uncultured Acetobacteraceae bacterium
CGAGATCTGCGCATGTCTCGTGGGCTCGGAGATGTGTATAAGAGACAGGGGCGCGGAGGGTCGCTATAAGCCGCGGCCATGACCGATTTGACCCAGACCCAGCTGGACGCGGAGATCGCCCGGCGGCGCACCTTCGCCATCATTTCCCACCCGGACGCGGGCAAGACGACGCTGACGGAGCGTCTGTTGCGCCTGGGCGGGGCGATCCAGCTGGCCGGGCATGTCAGGGCCAAGGCCAAGCAGCGTTCCACCCGCTCGGACTGGATGGCCATCGAGCGCGACCGCGGCATTTCGGTGGTCACCTCGGTGATGACGTTCGAGCACGGGGGCTGCGTGTTCAACCTGCTCGACACGCCCGGCCACGAGGACTTTTCCGAGGACACCTACCGCACGCTGACCGCGGTGGACGCGGCGGTGATGGTGATCGACGCGGCCAAGGGCATCGAGGCGCGCACCCGCAAGCTGTTCGAGATCTGCCGGCTGCGCGACATCCCGATCGTGACGTTCATCAACAAGATGGACCGCGAGAGCCAGGACTGCTTCGCGCTGCTCGACGAGATTTCCTCCTCGCTCGCGCTGGACGTCGCGCCGGTGGGCTGGCCGGTGGGGCGGGCGGCGGAGTTCGCGGGGACCTACGACCTGCGCCGCCGCGAGCTGAACCTCGCGACGCCGCTGGCGCAGTCCGACCCGCGGCTGGTGGCGCTCGACGAGGAGCTGGAGCTGGTGCGCGGGGCGCTGCCGGAGTTCGACCGCGCGGCCTTCCTGGAGGGCACGCTGACGCCGGTCTATTTCGGTTCGGCGATGAAGGAGATCGGGGTGGCGGACCTGCTCACGGGCCTGGCCGAATACGGGCCGACCCCGCGCGCCCAGCCGGCCGATTCCCGCACCGTGGTGGCCGACGAGCCGGCGCTGACGGCGCTGGTGTTCAAGATCCAGGCCAACATGGACCCCAACCACCGCGACCGCATCGCCTTCGCGCGCATCTGCTCGGGGCGGCTGGTGCGCAACATGCGCGTCAAGGTGGTGCGCACCGGCAAGCCGATTCCGCTGCACGCGCCGCAGTTCTTCTTCGCGCGCGAGCGGGCGCTGGCCGAGGAGGCGTTCGCCGGCGACGTGGTGGGCATTCCCAACCACGGGCTGCTGCGCATCGGCGATACGCTGACCGAGGGCGAGGACGTCAACTTCGTCGGCGTGCCCTATTTCGCCCCCGAGATCCTGCGCCGGGTGCTGCTTTCGGACGCCATGAAGGCCAAGAAGCTGCGCCAGGCGTTGCAGGAGCTGGCCGAGGAGGGGGTGACGCAGCTGTTCCGCCCGCTCGACGGCAGCCTGGCGATGGTGGGCGTGGTGGGCACCCTGCAGCTCGACGTGCTGCAGGCGCGGCTGCGGGCCGAATACAACATCGACATCATCTTCGAGACCCCGACCTTCCAGCTCGCCCGCTGGGTGAGCGGGGCGAAGGAGGCGGTGGAAGCCTTCGTCGAGGCGCAGAAATCCGCCATTGCCGAGGATGTGGACGGCGACCCGGTGTATCTCGCCACCTCGCCTTTCATGATGCGCCGCACCGCCGAGCACAACCCGGATCTGACGTTCCGCGACATCAAGGACCACCGCGCCGCGCGGGATGTGACCCGCGCCGCAGGGGGGGCGTGACCCGCGCCGCGCGGGATGTGACGAAAAGTGCCTGAACTATTTGTAACGGCGCGTTGACTCCGCGGCGCGCATCCCGTTTCTTGCCAGCCCGTCATTGCCAATTGAGGAGCCGGCCGATGAAGCTTCGTTCCGCCGCTGCCGCCGTTCTGCTGGGTCTGCCGCTGGCCGCTCTCGCCCCCGGTGCCCCCGCCCAGGCCAAGGACGACCTGGTGATCGGCGTCGCCCAATTCCCCTCCAGCCTGCATCCCTCCATCGATGCCGAGGTGGTGAAGGCCTATGTGCTGGCCTTCGGGCTGCACAAGGTCACCGCCTTCGACGCGAACTGGAAGAACACCTGCCTGATGTGCGCGGAGCTTCCCACGCTGGAGAACGGGCTGGCCAAATACGAGGAGGTCGGCGGCAAGAAGGGCATGGCCGTCACCCTCAAGCTCAAGCCCGACCTGAAGTGGGGCGACGGCACGCCGGTCACCGCCAAGGACCTCGCCTTCACCTGGAAGGCGGGCCGCGACCCGGCCTCGGGCTGGTCGAACCCCAACCCGTGGACGCGCGCCACCAGCATGGACGTCATCGACGACCATACCGTGGTGATGCACCTCTCCGGGGTGATGGTCTCCTACAACCAGTGGGACGAGATCCTGCCCGCGCACATCGAGCAGCCGATCCTGGAGAAGGCCGGCAGCACCGCGGAATACATCAAGCAGACCGCCTTCAACCGCGCGCCGACCACCCCCGGCCTGTGGAACGGGCCCTACCGCATCACCCAGTACCAGTCGGGCAACCAGGTGGTGCTGGAGCCCAACTCCTCCTGGGCCGGCGAGAAGCCCGCCTTCAAGCACATCGTCATCCGGGTGATCGACAAGACCCCCGCGCTGCTCGCCAACCTCGAGTCGGGCGACATCGACATGGTGGCCGGCGAGGGCATCGGGCTGACCATCGACCAGGTGATCCAGCTCCAGAAGAAGGAGCCGAACAAGTTCACCTACCTCTACAAGCCGTCGATGAACTACGAGCACATCGACCTGCAGAAGAACAACCCGATCCTGCAGGACGTGAAAGTGCGCCACGCGCTGCTCTACGCGATCGACCGCAAGACCATGGTGGACCGCCTGTTTGCCGGCAAGCAGCCGGTGGCCGATACCTGGGTCAATCCGCTCAGCGCGATGTATACGCCCGACACGGCGAAGTATCCGTATAACCCGAAGAAGGCCAAGGAGCTGCTCGCCGAGGCCGGCTGGAAGCCCGGCTCGGACGGCATCTGCCGCAACGCCAAGGGCGACCGCCTGGCCCTGGAGCTGAACACCACCGCCGGCAACCAGCTGCGCGAGCTGGTCGAGCAGGTGCTGCAGAACCAGTGGAAGACCGCGTGCATCGAGGTCTCCATCAAGAACGAGCCGCCGCGCACCCTGTTCGGCGAGACCGTCAAGAAGCGCACCTATCCGGCCATGGTGATGTACGGCTGGACCAGCGCCGTGACCGAGAGCCCGCGGCGGACCCTGCACTCCACGCAGATCCCCACCGAGCAGAACAACTGGGGCGGCGCCGACTATTCGGGCTTCTCCAACGCGCGGATGGACCAGCTGATCGACGAATCCGAGACCGAGCTGGAGCCGGCCAAGGCGAAGGCCCTGTGGGCGGAGATGCAGCAGATCTACGCCGATCAGCTGCCGGTGCTGCCGCTGTTCTTCCGCGCCGACGCGCATGTGGTGCCGAACTGGCTGGCCGGCTTCGAGCCGACTGGGCATTCCGACGTCGCCGCGCTGCACGCCGAGAAGTGGCATACCAAGTAAGGATCGGTACCTGACGGCCGGTCTGGTTGCGGATGGCCGGCGTCCCGCGGGGCGCCGGCTGTTTCGTAGAGGTGGGGATTGGCGGCTCTGGTCTTTTGTCCGCAGGAGCGGGATGCGTTCGCGTCGGCTCACGCATCCCGCTCCAGGTCTTTGTTTCCTCGCGCGATTCAGATATTTGGCGATCCCGCCAAATCTCATCGCGTTCGAGAGCGCCCGGAGGGGCATGTGAGAGCGAATTGGCGCGACGGCCGCCTGGACGATCGGGCGGGGAGGGCGGCATGAGCGGAGCGCTGCTGGAGGTGGAGGATCTCACCGTCTCGTTCCCCCGCCGTGGCGGGCGGCGGCGGGTGGTGCGCGGGCTCTCCTACCGCATCGAGACCGGACGCACCCTCGGCGTGGTCGGCGAGAGCGGCTGCGGCAAGAGCATCACCTCGCTTTCGGTGATGGGGCTGGTGCCCTCGCCGGGGCTGGTGGAGGGCTCCATCCGCTTCGACGGGCACGAGCTGCTCGGCCAGCCGGCGGCGGCCTGGCGGGCGCTGCGCGGCGGCTCGGTCGCCATGGTGTTCCAGGAGCCGATGACCGCGCTCAACCCGGTGATGACCGTCGGTCGCCAGATCGCCGAGGCGCTGGTGCTGCACCGCGAGGGCATGCGCTGGCGCGAGGCCGAGGGCGAGGCGGTGGGCCTGCTCGAGGCGGTGGGGATCAACTCGCCGAAGGAACGCGCGGCGGCCTATCCGCACCAGCTCTCGGGGGGGATGCGCCAGCGCGCGGTGATCGCCATGGCGCTGGCCTGCCGCCCGCGCCTGTTGATCGCCGACGAGCCGACCACCGCGCTCGACGTCACCATCCAGGCGCAGATCCTCGACCTGATGCTGGAGCTGCAGGACCGCATCGGCATGGCGATCCAGTTCATCAGCCACAACCTCGCGGTGGTCAGCGAGATCGCCCACGAGATCATCGTGATGTACGCCGGGCGCATCGTCGAGCGGGCGCCGGCCGAGGAGCTGTTCCGCGCGCCGCTGCACCCCTACACGCGCGGACTGATCGCCACCCTGCCCAACCCCGCCGAGCGGGTGGAACGGCTGCCGGTGATCCCCGGCGGGGTGCCGGAGCTGGACGCCGGGCCTTCCTGCCCGTTCGCCCCGCGCTGCCCGCTGGCCGACGCCGGCTGCCTCGCCGCCGAGCCGGAACGCCGGGAGGTGACGCCCGGCCATGAGGCGGCCTGCTTCAAGGTGGCCTCATGAGCGACGCGCCCTCTGCCCCCGCGG
>CALNAL010000079.1 GCA_937874445.1 uncultured Acetobacteraceae bacterium
CTCCTGCTTGGCCGCGCCGCCCTGATCGTAGGGATCGGGCGCGGGCAGCGCGGAGGCGGCCCAGGGATTGGCCGCGGCGGCGCCGGGAAAGGCCTCGGCCGCCTGCGCCGCGCCGCCGCAGCCGCCCCCCAGGGTGCGCGGGCCGGAGAACAGGCTGGTCAGCGCATTGGCCGCCAGCATGCCGCCCGCCACCCCCGCCGCGGTGCGCAGGGCGCCGCCGAAGAAGCCGCTGCCGGAGGGCTGGAACAGGCCGGGATTGTAGCCCGGCGGATACTGCGCCGGCGGCGGGCCGTAGGGCGGCGGGGCATACGCCTGCTGATAGGGGGCCTGCGGGCGCGCGCCCATCGGAGACGCACCCATCGGGGGAGCCCCGGCAGCGGGCCGGCCGCCGAACAGGCCGCCGAGAAAGCCGCGCTGCTGGGGGGGAATCGGCTGGGCCGCCGCGCCCCAGGCGGCGCTGGGGGCGGGCTCGGCCTGCTGCTGGGCTTGGGCTTGCTGCGCCGCCTGTTGCAGCGCCTGCTGCGCCTGGCCCAGCTCCCACTCCAGGCGCTGGAGGCGGTTCTGCGCCTCGACCAGCGCGTGCTCCTGCACGAAGGCGGTCTGGGTGATGCGGTAGCGCGCCTCGGGATAGCGGGTGAACAGCTCGGCGATCAGCGCGTCCGCCTCGCGATCGACCGGCGGCAGCGGCGCCGCGTTCTGCGCCGCAACAGGCGCGGTGAAGCCGCTCGCCGGCGCGCCGCCGATGCGCGCGACGAAGCGGGTGATGAGATCGCGTTCCTCGTTCGTCATGGAATGCTCCGATGGAATCCCTGCTCACGAAGATGAGGGTTCGTCCGCCATGTGGCGCACGCCGGGGTGGCATTCAAGTTAAGCTGCCGTCAGGTTGCCGCCGGACGCGCCTCGCTTGTTCCGGCTCCAATCGCCCCCTATGGTGCCAGACATGAGGTACTTCGCCGACCGGGACGATAAGACAAGATTATGACCCACTCCGCTACCGCGGCCTCTCCCTGCCCCACACAGCCGGGCGCGAGACAGCCGGGCTCGAAGCCGCCGAGCTTCCAGGATCTCATCCTGGCCCTGCACGCCTACTGGTCGCGCCAGGGATGCCTGATTTTGCAGCCCTACGACATGGAAATGGGCGCCGGCACCTACCACCCCGCCACCACCCTGCACGCCGTCGGCCGCAAGCCCTGGGCCGCCGCCTACGTGCAGCCCTGCCGCCGCCCCACCGACGGACGCTACGGCGAGAACCCCAACCGGTTGCAGCACTACTACCAGTACCAGGTCATCATGAAGCCGAGCCCGCAGGAGGCGCAGACCCTGCTGCTCGATTCGTACAAGGAACTCGGCCTCGACCCGCTCACCCACGACTTCCGCTTCGTCGAGGACGACTGGGAAAGCCCCACCCTGGGCGCCTGGGGCCTCGGCTGGGAGGTGTGGTGCGACGGCATGGAGGTGGGGCAGTTCACCTACTTCCAGCAGGTCGGCGGCATCGCCTGCGAGCTGCCCTGCTTCGAGATGACCTACGGCCTCGAACGGCTGGCGATGTACGTGCAGAACATCGAGAACGTCTACGACCTCGACTTCAACGGCCGCGGCGTGACCTACGGCGACGTGTTCCTGCGCGCCGAGCGGGAATATTCCGCCTTCAACTTCGAATACGCCAACACCGAGCTGCTGGCCCGCCACTTCGCCGACGCCGAGGGCGAATGCGCCGCCCTGCTCGCGAGGAAGCTCGCCCTGCCCGCCTACGACCAGTGCATCAAGGCGGGGCATCTGTTCAATCTGCTGGACGCGCGCGGCGTCATCAGCGTCACCGAGCGGGCCGCCTACATCGGCCGCGTGCGGACGCTGGCGAAGGCCTGCTGCGAGACCTGGCTAGCCGGCGAGCAAGACTGATGCCCGAATTCTTCCTCGAACTCTTCTCCGAAGAAATCCCCGCCCGCATGCAGACCCGCGCCGCGGCCGACCTCGAGCGGCTCGCCGGCGAGGCGCTGGCTCCCCTCAAGCCCGCCAACCTCCGCGCCTGGGCCGGCGCGCGGCGCATCGCGCTGGCCGCCGAGGTGGCCCCCGGAGTCGCCGAGCGGCGCGTCCACGAGCGCGGGCCGCGCCGCACCGCCCCCGACAAGGCCATCGACGGCTTCCTGCGCAAGCATGGCGCGAGCCGCGCCGATTTGCGCGAGGAGGGCGATTTCTGGGTGCTCGAGCGCGTCGAGCCGGGGGTTGCCGCCGCCGTGCTGATCGCCGCCGCGATGCCCACTCTGCTGCGCCACTTCCCCTGGCCCAAGTCGATGCGCTGGGGCGGCACCTCGCTGTTCACCTGGGTGCGCCCGCTGCGCCGCATCGTGGCGCTGCTCGACGGCGAAGTGGTGCCCTTCTCCCTCGCCGAGGGGGAGGACGACGGGCACCATCTCGCCAGCGCCGACCAGAGCGAGGGCCACCGCTTCCTCTCGCCCGGCGCCTTCCCCGTGAGTTCCGCCGCCCAGTGGGCCGAGGAGCTGCACCGCCGCCATGTCATGGTCGATCTCGGCGAGCGCAAGCGCGTCATCGCCGAGGGGGTGGCAAGCCTCGCCGCCGCGCAGGGCCTCGCCGTGGTGGACGACCCCGGCCTGCTCGACGAGGTGGCCGGGCTGGTGGAATGGCCGGTGCCCCTGCTCGGGCGCATCGATGCCGCCTACATGGACCTGCCCGTCGAGGTCATGCAGGTGTCCATGCGGGTCAACCAGCGCTACTTCGCGTTGCGGGATGCCGCGGGCAAGGCTGCCCCCTGGTTCGCCTTCGTCGCCAACGTGGCGGCGCACGACGGCGGGGCCACCATCATCGCCGGCAACGAGCGCGTGCTGCGCGCCCGCTTCGCCGACGCCCGCCACTTCTGGGACCACGACCGCACGGTGCGCCTGGAAAGCCGCGTCGCGGCGCTGGAGGGGGTGACCTTCCACGCCAAGCTCGGCAGCCAGGGCGCCCGGGTGCGCCGGCTGGTGGCGCTGGCCCGCGCCATCGCCCCGCAGGTCGGCGCCGACCCCGCGCTCGCCGCCCGCGCCGCCCTGCTGTGCAAGGCCGACCTCACCTCCGGCATGGTGGGCGAGTTCCCCGAGCTGCAGGGCGTGATGGGCGGCTACTACGCGGCCCACGACGGCGAGGACCCGCAGGTCGCCCAGGCCGTGCGCGAGCACTACATGCCGCGCGGCCCCTCCGACGCCGTGCCCGCCGCCCCCGTCGCCGTCGCCGTGGCGCTGGCCGACAAGTTCGACCAGCTCGCCGCCTTCTTCGGCGTGGGCGAGAAGCCCTCGGGCTCGGGCGACCCCTTCGCGCTGCGCCGCGCCGCGCTGGGGATCGTGCGCATCCTCCGCGAGAACGGATTAAGAATCGGAATTCTTGATCTTGCGCAAAGTGCCTGCGCCCTCTCCAATGCTACCGCCAACGAACCGGCCGGGAAGTGGCCGGAGAAACCGGCCGGGAAACGGCCGGAGGAAGCGGACAAGAACGTGAGTCACGCGCAAGCCGAAACGAGGCTGGGCCGCACGGACGCCACCGGGGTTTCCCCTGGAGCAAGCGAGGTGTGCGACTTCATCCTGGAACGGCTGCGCGTGCAGCTGCGCAGCGAGGGGGCCCGCCACGACGTGCTGGCCGCCGTGCTCGCCGCCGCCCATGACGGTACCGGAAAGGGCCGCGGACGCGACGACGACCTGGTGCGCCTGCTCGCCAAGACCGCGCAGGTGACCGATCTGCTCGGCAGCCCCGACGGGGCCGACCTGCTGACCGCCTTCCGCCGTGCGGCCAACATCCTGCGCATCGAGGAGCGCAAGGACGGACCCCATGACGGACCGATCGCGAAGGACCGCCTCGTCCTTCCCGAGGAGCGCGCCCTCGCGGACGCCCTCGCGGATGCCGAGGCCCGGCTCGCCACCGCCCTGGCCGCGGAGGATTTCGCCGCCGCCACCGCCGCGCTGGCCGCCCTTCGCCCCACGGTCGATGCGTTCTTCGACAAGGTGACGGTGAACGATCCCGATCCGGATCTTCGCCGCAACCGTCTCCGCCTCCTGAACAGGCTGCGGGCTGCGATGGGCCTGACAGCCGATTTTTCACGCATCGAGGGATGAAACAGGAGTCCGATCACGTCATGAGCAAGTGGGTATACAGCTTCGGCGCCGGCCGCAACGAAGGCCGCGCCGACATGAGGAACCTGCTCGGCGGCAAGGGTGCGAACCTCGCCGAGATGGCCAGTATCGGACTTCCGGTGCCGCCAGGCTTCACCATCACCACCGAGGTCTGCACCGTCTTCTACGAGAACAACCGCTCCTATCCCGCCGGGCTCGAGGGACAGCTGAGCGAGGCTCTCGCCCACGTCGAGAAGGCCCTCGATCTCAAGCTCGGTGACCCCGAGAAGCCGCTGCTGGTCTCCGTGCGCTCCGGCGCGCGCGTCTCCATGCCCGGCATGATGGACACCGTGCTCAACCTCGGGCTCAACGACACCACCGTGCAGGGCCTGGCCAAGATGGCCAGCAACGAGCGTTTCGCCTGGGACAGCTACCGCCGCTTCATCCAGATGTACGGCAACGTGGTGCTCAGCGTCGATCATCACCGCTTCGAGGAGATCATCGAGCAGATCAAGCTCGACCGCGGCGTGATCGAGGACACCGAGCTCACCGCCGAGGACTGGAAGAAGGTGGTCGGCGCCTACAAGGAGATGGTCGCCTCCGAGACCGGCAAGCCCTTCCCGATGGACCCCAAGGACCAGCTGTGGGGCGCGATCGGCGCCGTGTTCGGCTCCTGGGAGACCCCGCGCGCCAAGACCTACCGCCAGATCAACGACATCCCCGGCGACTGGGGCACCGCCGTCAACGTCCAGTCCATGGTGTTCGGCAACATGGGCAACGACTGCGCGACCGGCGTGTGCTTCACCCGCGACCCCGCCACCGGCGAGAACTTCTTCTACGGCGAATACCTGGTGAACGCCCAGGGCGAGGACGTGGTGGCCGGCATCCGCACGCCCCAGCCGATGGCCAAGAGCCGCGCCAAGGCCGGACAGGTCTCGATGGAAGAGGCCATGCCCGCCGCCTACGCCGACCTCTGCAAGGTCCGCGAGACGCTGGAGGCCCACTACAAGGATATGCAGGACATGGAGTTCACCGTACAGCGCGGCAAGCTGTACATGCTCCAGACCCGCAACGGCAAGCGCACCGCCCAGGCCTCGCTGCGCATCGCCATCGAGATGGCCAACTCCGGCCTGATCGACAGGAAGGAGGCCGTGCTCCGGGTCAACCCCTCGGCGCTCGACCAGCTGCTGCACCCGACCATCGACCCCAAGGCCCCGCGCACCGCCCTCGGCAAGGGCCTGCCCGCCTCCCCCGGCGCCGCCTGCGGCGCGGTGGTGTTCTCCGCCGACGAGGCCGAAAGCCGCGCCGGCAAGGGCGAGGCCGTCATCCTCGTGCGCGTCGAGACCAGCCCCGAGGACATCCACGGCATGCACGCCGCCAAGGGCATCCTCACCACCCGCGGCGGCATGACCAGCCACGCCGCCGTGGTCGCCCGCGGCATGGGACGCACCTGCGTGGCCGGCGCCGGCGGCATCTCGGTGGACTACGCCGCCCAGACCCTCTCGGCGGGCGGCAAGACCGTGCGCGCCGGCGAGATCATCACCCTGGACGGCTCCACCGGCGAGGTGTTCGCCGGCCGCGTGCCGATGGTCGAGCCCTCGCTCTCCGGCGATTTCGGCACCCTGATGCAGTGGGCCGACGACATCCGCCGGCTGAGGATCCGCGCCAACGCCGAGACCCCGCTCGACGCCTCCACCGCCCGCAAGTTCGGCGCCGAGGGCATCGGGCTGAGCCGCACCGAGCACATGTTCTTCGACCCCAAGCGCATCGGCGCCGTGCGGCAGATGATCATGGCCTCCGACAAGGAGGGGCGCCGTTCCGCCCTCGCCAAGCTGCTGCCCTACCAGCGGCAGGACTTCATCGAGCTGTTCCGCATCATGACCGGGCTGCCGGTCACCATCCGCCTGCTCGATCCGCCGCTGCATGAGTTCCTCCCCCACGCCGACGCCGAACTCGCCGAGATCGCCGCCGCGCTGGGCACCGACATCGAGGCGATGCGCCGGCGCGTGGTGGAACTCGCCGAGGCCAACCCGATGCTCGGCCACCGCGGCTGCCGCCTCGGCGTGACCTACCCCGAGATCTACGAGATGCAGGCCCGGGCCATCTTCGAGGGGGCCGTCGCGGTCGCCAAGGAATCCGGCACCGCGCCGATCCCCGAGGTGATGATCCCCGTGGTCGGCGCCCGCAGGGAGCTGGAGATCTGCCGCGACCAGGTCGATCGCATGGCGCAGGAGGTGTTCAAGGAGACCGGCGTCACCTTGAAATACACCGTCGGCACCATGATCGAGCTGCCGCGGGCGGCGCTCACCGCCGACAAGATCGCCGAGATCGCCGACTTCTTCAGCTTCGGCACCAACGATCTCACCCAGACCTGCTTCGGCCTCTCGCGCGACGACGCCGGCAAGTTCCTGCCGACCTACGTCGAGAAGGGCATCCTGCCGAAGGACCCCTTCGTCTCGCTCGACATCGAGGGCGTGGGCGCGCTGATCCGCATCGCCGCCGAGAAGGGGCGCAAGACCAACCCCAAGCTGCACCTCGGCATCTGCGGCGAGCACGGCGGCGACCCCGCCTCCATCGCCTTCTGCGAGGAGGTCGGGCTCGACTACGTCTCCTGCTCGCCCTACCGCGTGCCGGTGGCCCGGCTCGCCGCGGCGCAGGCGGCGCTGCACGGCGGCGAGGATCGCACCGTCTAGGCTTTTCCCGCCCCGGGGCAGCTCTCCGGGGCGGGGCCTTCCTGTTTCAATCGTGCGGAGCGGTTCCGGCCAGTCCGGGGCCGCTCCGTCTCTTTTCGGGGGCACCATGGCAGAAGCACGGGTCAAGACGGCGCTGTTCGTGTCGATGGCGCTGCGCCGCGGCAATGCCGAGGGCAAATACGGCGCCGTGCTCCATCGCGGCGACCCCGACGCCGGCGGCCTGCTGGTGGTGCTGCGCGGCCGCGCCGACGCGGAGGGCCGCGAGATGCTGATGGTGCTCTCGCAGATGCGCGACGCCGCCGGC
>CALNAL010000080.1 GCA_937874445.1 uncultured Acetobacteraceae bacterium
GATGGTAGAACCTGCAACTTTCGTCTACGCTCCGCAGCGAAACAGGCAATAACCCAACCCCATGCGCCTGCCTCCCGCCCTGGCCCCGCTGCGCCACCCGCTGTTCCGCATGCTCTGGACCGCCAATGTCGTGGTCTCGCTCGGCGTGTGGATGCAGAACACCGGTGCCGGCTGGCTGATGACCACGCTTTCGCCCGACGCCCTGACGGTTTCGCTGGTGCAGGCGGCCACCATCCTGCCCATCTTTCTTTTGGCGCTTCCCGCCGGAGCCCTGGCCGACATCCTCGACCGCCGCCGCTTCATTCTCGGCACCCAGGGCTGGATGCTCGCCTCGGCCGTCCTGCTGACCGCCCTGACCTGGTTCGGCCTGACCGGCCCCACGGTGCTGCTGGCCTTGACCTTCGCCATTGGCATGGGCACGGCCATGAACAGTCCGGCCTGGGGCTCGGTGATGGCCGAAGCGGTGCCGCGGCAGGACCTGGTGCAAGCCATTGCTCTCAATGGTGTCGGCTTCAACATCGCCCGCGCCGTCGGCCCGGCGATCGCGGGGCTGATCCTGGTCTTCGGCGGCCCCACGGCCACCTTCGCGCTCAATGCGGTTTCCTATCTGGCGGTGGTGGCGACACTGCTGGCCTGGCGCCGCCGTCCGCGCCACTCGGGCCTGCCCCCCGAGCACCTGCTGAGCGCGATGCGGGCGGGCATGCGTTTCGTACGCCACACGCCTGCGGTACGCGCGGCGATGCTGCGCTCGGCGCTCTACTACGGCCCTGCCGCCGCCCCCTGGGCAATGCTGCCGCTGGTCGTGCGCGAGATCCTCCATCTCGACGCCGGTGTCTACGGCATGCTGCTCGGGCTGATGGGCGCGGGCGGGGTCATTGCCGGCCTGGCACTGCCGCAGATCCGCCGGCACCTGTCCCAGAACGCGACCATGCTGGCGGCCACCTTCTGCTCGGCGATCGGCCTGGCGCTTCTGGGGGTAGCCCACCACTGGCTGGTGGCGGCAGTGGCGATGCTCATCTTTGGCATCGGCTGGGTGGTCGCCGGCTCGGTGGCACAGGGCGCGGCCCAGCTGGCGGCCCCGTCGTGGGTGCGCTCGCGGGCGCTGGCCATCTACCAGCTCGCCTCCAACGGCGGGCTGGTGATCGGCACCTTCGTCTGCGGCACGCTGGGCAACCACATCGGCCTGCCCGCCACGCTGCTGGCAGCCTCGGTCGTGGCCGTCGTCTGCGGCGTGGCCACCCATAAATTCGACCTCGGCGAGTCCGAACCGGCCCCCCGCGGCGCCCCCCCCGACGTGCCGCTTGGCGACAAGGTAGCGCCGGAACTGCAGCCGGTGCTGCCCTCCGCCCGTGGCCGCGTGCTGGAAATCCAGCGCTACCGGGTCGCCCCGGCAGAGCGCGAGCCCTTCCTGGCGATAATGGCCGAGCTGCGCGAGGTGCGCGGCCGCGCTGGCGCCCTCATCTGGCAGATCTACGAGGACGTGGCCCGCGCCGACGGCTGGCTGGAGGTCTGGACGGTGGAAAGCTGGGCCGATCATCTGCGCGAATCCACCCGCTTCTCCCCCGCCGACCGCGCCGTGCTGGCCCGCGCGCTCGCCTTCCACGACGGTCCGCCCGCGCCGCCCGCCTGCTACCTCGCCATCGCCCCGCACGCCGCCATCCCGCGACTGCCGGCCGATCCCAGCGGATAGAGGCTGGAGCCCGCGCGAACGCGGCACGCTTGCGAGCCCGCGGCCGCACTCGGTAGAGTGCCCAGCGCAAACGGGAACACACCATGAACGACGACCTGTTCGGACCGCCGGGCAAGAAACCGGCACATGACGCCGACACCTATTCCGCCAAGGACATCGAAGTCCTCGAGGGGCTGGAGCCGGTGCGGCGTCGTCCGGGCATGTACATCGGCGGCACCGACGAGACGGCACTGCACCACCTCGCCGCCGAGATCCTCGACAACGCCATGGACGAGGCCGTGGCCGGATATGCCGACCGCATCGAGATGCGCCTGGAGGCGGGCAACTTCCTCACCGTGCGCGACAACGGCCGCGGCATCCCGGTCGATGCCCATCCCAAGTTCAAGCACCTCTCGGCGCTGGAGGTGATCCTCACCACGCTGCATTCGGGCGGCAAGTTCGGCAGCAAGGCCTACAACACCTCGGGCGGCCTGCACGGCGTGGGCTCCTCGGTGGTCAACGCGCTCTCCGACGTGCTGGAGGTCGAGGTCGCCCGCGACCGCACGCTGTGGCGTCAGGAATACGCGCGCGGCAAGCCGCAGACGAAGCTGCTCGAGGTCGGTGCGGTCAACAACCGCCGGGGCACCACCCTCCGCTTCCACCCCGACCCGAAGATCTTCGGTGCCCTGGCGTTCCAGCCGCTGCGCCTCTACCGGCTGTGCCGCTCCAAGGCCTACCTCTTCCGCGGCGTGGAGATCCGCTGGTCGTGCGATCCGACGCTGCTGCGCGCGGGCGAGAGCACCCCGGCGGAGGCGGTGCTGCACTTCCCCGGCGGCCTGCGCGACAGCCTGGAGGAGGATGTCACCAGCGCCACCCTGCTCGCCCCGCTGTGGTCGGGCGAGGCGGCGCTGCCCGCCAGCCCCGACGGTGAATCGGCCGGACGCATGGAATGGGCCCTGGCCTGGGTCGAAGGCGGGGAGAGCACGCTGATCTCCTACTGCAACACGGTGCCCACCACCCAGGGCGGCACCCACGAGGCGGGCTTCCGCGCCGCGCTGCTCAAGGGCCTGCGCGCCTGGGGCGAGCAGCGCAGCAACCGCCGCGCCGCCACCATCACCGCCGACGACGTCACCGGCAACCTCGCCGCCAAGCTCTCGGTGTTCATCCGCGACCCGCAGTTCCAGGGCCAGACCAAGGAGAAGCTGACCAGCACCGAGGCCGCCCGCTACGTCGAGCAGGCCCTGCGCGACCGCTTCGACCACTTCCTCGCCGGCGATCCCGCCACGGCCGACAACCTCCTGGCCGCCATCATCGAGCGCGCCGAAGAGCGCCTGCGCCGCCGCGAGCTGAAGGACACGCCGCGCAAGTCGGCCACCCGCCGCCTGCGCCTGCCCGGCAAGCTCACCGACTGCACGCTGGAGGACGCCTCGCGCACCGAGCTGTTCCTGGTGGAGGGCGACAGCGCCGGCGGCTCGGCCAAGCAGGCCCGCGACCGCGCCACCCAGGCGGTACTCCCCCTGCGCGGCAAGATCCTCAACGTCGCCTCCGCCTCGGCCGACAAGCTGCGCCAGAACCAGGAGCTGAAGGACCTCATCGAGGCGCTGGGCTGCGGCGTGGGCGAGCGCTTCGACCGCACCCGCCTGCGCTACGGCCGCATCATCGTCATGACCGACGCCGACGTGGACGGCGCGCACATCGCCTCCCTGCTGATGACTTTCTTCTACCGCGAGCTGCCCGAGCTGGTCCGCCAGGGCCACATCTACCTCGCCCAGCCACCGCTCTACCGGCTCACCCAGGGGGCGAAGTCGGCCTACGCGATGGACGACGCCGACCGCGACCGCAAGCTGCGCACCCTCTTCAAGGCGAATGCCAAGGTCGAAGTGAGCCGCTTCAAGGGCCTCGGCGAAATGCCCCCCGCGCAGCTCAAGGAAACCACGATGGATCCGACCCGCCGCACCCTGCTGCGCGTGGTCGCGCTGCCGGAGGAGCGGGCGAAGACCCGCGACATGGTCGAGCGCCTGATGGGGCGCCGCCCCGAGCTGCGCTTCGCCTTCATCCAGGAACGCGCCCACACCGTCGAGGATCTCGACATCTAGGCGCCGACCGACGCCTGAGATTCCCGGGGAATCCCGCCTATGCGGTGAATTGCTCAGTGATGATCCGCTCCGACAGCCCCTGGTCGGGATCGAACAGCACCCGCGCCCAGAGGTTGCGATCCTCGCTGACCGCGACGGAGATGACGTTACGCACCTCGGTGTAGTCGGCCACGGCGGAAACCGGACGCTTCTGCGACTCGAGGACCTCGAAAAGCACCTCGGCCGAACTCGGCAGCAGCGCGCCGCGCCACCGCCGCGGACGAAAGGCGCTGATCGGCGTCAGCGGCAGCAGATTGGCCGACAGCGGGACGATCGGCCCGTGGGCCGAAAGATTGTAGGCCGTCGATCCGGCCGGCGTGCACATGATGGCGCCATCGCACATCAGCTCCGGCAGGCGCACCACGCCGTCGATGCTGATGCGCAGCTTGGCGGTCTGGCGCATCTGGCGCAGCAGCGACACCTCGTTCAGCGCCAGCGCCTCCTCGACGGCGCCGGTGCTGGTCACGGCGTGCATCCGCAGCGGCCGCAGCGCCGCCTCCTGGGCGCGGGCCAGCCGCTCCAGCAGGCCTTCCTCGCGCAGCGGGTTCATCAGGAAGCCGACGGTCCCGCAGTTCATGCCGTAGACCGGCGTCTCGTGCCCGAGCAGCCGATGCAGCGTCTCCAGCATGAAACCATCGCCGCCGAGGGAGACGATCACGGTCGCTTCCTCGGGGACGCAGTCGCTGTAGCATTTCACCAGGCGCTTGCGGCTCTCCTGGGCCAGCGGAGCGCGCGAGGCAAGGAAGGCGACCTTGCCCGCCACCACCTTGCGCAGCACGCCCGCCCGCCCCGGGCCGGCCTGCAGGGGGGCCATGGCGGCCTCAGACCAGACGCCGGTGTTCCAGCACCGGCATGTCGCGCCGCACCCGCGCGGTGAGCTGCTGATCCACCCGCGCCGTGGCCCAGTTGAGGCCATCGGAAGCCTTGGCGACGATCTGTCCCCAGGGGTCGCAGACCAGGGAATGGCCGTAGGTGAAGCGCGGGGTGGAATCCCCCTCGAAGTGCCGCCCCCAGGTGCCGGCGGCAGCCACCCAGCACTGCGTCTCGATGGCCCGGGCGCGCAACAGAACCTCCCAGTGGTCCTTGCCGGTCTGTAGCGTGAAAGCGGCCGGCAGAAGGATCAGCTCCGCCCCGGCGCGGCGCAGCGCCAGAAACAGCTCGGGAAAGCGCAGGTCGTAGCAGATCGCGCAGCCCACCTTCACCGCGCCGGCCTGGTAGGTGACCACCTGATCGCCGGCCCCGTAGGTGGCGCTCTCCCGATAGCCGGTGCCATCGGGAGTGACGATGTCGAAGAGGTGGATCTTGCGGTAGCGGGCGAGTTCGCGGCCCGTGGGGTCGAAGGCGACGGTGGTGTTGTAGAGACGGTCGCCATGCGCCTCGAGGATCGAGCCGCCATGGACGAACACCCCGTGCTGACGGGCCTTGCGACGAAGGAATTCGTAGGCAGCTCCTCCGGCGGCTTCTGTGCCGGGGGAAGGAAGCTCCTCGGCGGCGGCCTGCTTGGCCGCGCGGTTGCCGCCCATGCAGGTCCACACCTCGGGCAGCACCAGGATCTCGGGGCGGTCAGCGACCACGGCCGCGTCGATCAGTCCCTCGGCCTGGGCGATGTTGTCGGCCTTCGCCGAGCCGGGGTTCATCTGCACAACGCTGACACGCATGCCGTCTTCTCCGCCGAAAGGAGGGGCAGGCTAGCAGCCTCTCGTCAGGGCGGCCAGCCGAGTCGTGGTTCGGTGCGCGGCGGGGTCTTGGGGGCGGAGACTCTCGGCTCGGCCCGCAACGGCGCGATCGGGGGAGGCTCCGGCTCATCCTCCTCCGGCTCGGGAGGCGGGGGGACATAGCGGGCCGCCGTGGGTTGCCCAGACAGTGGCTGCCCAGACAGTGGCCTGTCTCTTATACACATCTCCGAGCCCACGAGACATG
>CALNAL010000081.1 GCA_937874445.1 uncultured Acetobacteraceae bacterium
GCGCGGGGCAGGGCGGGCGGCCATAGAGGCGGGTTATTGTTTCCTGAAGGAGTTGGCTGACATGCCTGCCATTACCTTGCCCGACGGTTCCGTGCGCCGTTTCGACGGGGTGGTGACCGGCACTACCGTGGCCGAGGCCATCGGCCCCGGCCTGGCGCGCTCCGCCCTGGCCATGAAGCTCGACGGCAAGCTGGCCGATCTGGCCACGCCGATCGCCCGGGATGCCACGGTGGTGTTCGTCACGCGCAAGGATCCCGAGGCCCTGGAGCTGATCCGCCACGATGCGGCCCACGTGATGGCCCAGGCGGTGCAGGAGCTGTTCCCCGGCACCCAGGTGACGATCGGCCCCTCGATCGAGAACGGCTTCTACTACGACTTCGCCCGCAACGAGCCCTTCACCCCGGAGGACTTCGCGGCCGTCGAGAAGCGCATGCACGAGATCGTGGCGGCCAACGTGCCGTTCGTGCGCGAGGAGGTGCCGCGCGAGAAGGCCATCGCCTTCTTCGAGGGCAAGGGCGAGAAGTACAAGGCCGAGCTGATCCGCGACCTCCCCGAGGATGCGGTGATCTCGCTCTATCACCAGGGCGCGTGGGTGGACCTCTGCCGCGGGCCGCATCTGCGGCGCACCGGCGATATCGGCAACGCCTTCAAGCTGATGAAGGTGGCCGGGGCCTACTGGCGCGGCGATTCCAAGAACGCCATGCTCAGCCGCATCTACGGCACCGCCTGGCGCGACCAGAAGGAACTCGACGCCTACGTGACGATGCTGGCCGAGGCCGAGAAGCGCGACCACCGGCGCATCGGCAAGGAACTCGACCTCTTCCATCTCCAGG
The DNA here is from genome assembly GCA_937874445.1 of uncultured Acetobacteraceae bacterium. Classification (GTDB taxonomy): domain Bacteria; phylum Pseudomonadota; class Alphaproteobacteria; order Acetobacterales; family Acetobacteraceae; genus Rhodovastum. Next base: position 834 of record CALNAL010000081.1, read on the forward strand.
AGGAGGCGACCGGCAGCGTCTTCTGGCACCCCAAGGGATGGCGCCTCTACCGCACGGTGGAGAACTACATGCGCCGCCGCCTCGATGCGGCCGGCTATGTCGAGGTGAAGACCCCCCAGCTGGTCAACCGCTCGCTGTGGGAGAAGTCGGGGCACTGGGGCAAGTTCCGCGAGAACATGTTCGTCGCCGAGGTGGCCGACGAGGAGAGCATGTACGCCCTCAAGCCGATGAACTGCCCCTGCCACATCCAGATCTTCCGCCAGGGCGTGCGCAGCTACCGCGAGCTGCCGCTGCGCATGGCCGAGTTCGGCTCCTGCCACCGCTACGAGCCGTCCGGGGCGCTGCACGGCATCATGCGGGTGCGCGGGTTCACCCAGGACGACGCGCACATCTTCTGCACCGAGGCCCAGATCGGCCCCGAGACGGTGCGCTTCGTGCACCTGCTCAGCTCGGTCTACGCCGATTTCGGCTTCCCCGAGTTCCGCGTGAAGTTCTCCGACCGGCCGGCCAAGCGCGCCGGCTCGGACGAGGTGTGGGACCGCGCCGAGGGGGCGCTGCGCGACGCCTGCAAGACCGCCGGCGTGGAATACACGCTCAACCCCGGCGAGGGCGCCTTCTACGGGCCGAAGCTGGAGTTCGTGCTGCGCGACGCCATCGGGCGTGACTGGCAGTGCGGCACGCTGCAGGTGGATTTCGTGATGCCCGAGCGCCTCGAGGCCGAATACGTGACCGAGGAAGGCACCCGCAAGACGCCGGTCATGCTGCATCGCGCCATCCTGGGCAGCCTGGAGCGCTGGCTTGGCATCCTGATCGAGCACCATGCCGGGCGCTTCCCGATGTGGCTCGCCCCGGTGCAGGTGGCGGTGGCGACCATCGTCTCCGATGCCGACGGCTTCGCCACCGAGGCGGCCGAGGCGTTCAAGGCGGCGGGGCTGGCGGTGGTGCTCGACACCTCGACGCAGAAGATCAACGCCAAGGTCCGCGACCACGCGATGCAGCACATCCCGGCGATTGCCGTGGTGGGCCGGCGCGAGGCGGAGGAGCATACGGTGGCGCTGCGCCGGCTGGGCAGCAACGCCCAGGAGGTGCTGCCGCTGGCCGAGGCGGTGAAGCGCCTGGCCGCGGAGGCGGTGCCGCCCGACGTGGCCCGCGGCGGGCAGGGATGAGAGCGCCGCTGGGACCTGCGCGCAGAATGCCTGATGGTCGGGCTTGATTGCCGGGCCGTCTTTGAGGAAAGTAGGAACTGACCCCCGCCAGGCCCGCGCAGGACGCGTGCGCCGGGTGGGGTGTCCGTGCAACAGCAAGAGGAGAGGACCATAGCCAGAGGACCTTTGCCCGCCCCGCCAAATCGGGACGGACCCCGCGTGAACGAGGAGATTCGTACTCCCCAGGTTCGACTGATTGACGAAAACGGCGAGATGCAGGGCGTGATGACGGCTCGCGATGCCGTGGCGCGCGCCTATTCGGTGGGGCTCGATCTGCTGGAGATCAGCCCGAATGCCGACCCGCCGGTCGTCAAGATCCTCGACTACGGCAAGTTCAAGTACGAACAGCAAAAAAAGAAGAACGAAGCCAAGAAAAAACAAAGAGTCATCGAGATCAAGGAAGTCAAGGTTCGCCCCAACATCGATGAAAATGACTACATGGTCAAACTGAAGGCCATGAAGACGTTCATCGGCGAGGGCGACAAGGTCAAGGTGACGCTGCGGTTCCGCGGGCGCGAGATGGCCCACCAGGATCTCGGCATCAAGGTGCTGGAGCGAATCCGCCAGGACATGGACGCGGCCACCAAGGTCGAGCAGATGCCCCGGATGGAAAACCGCCAGATGATCATGGTGCTGACCCCGCGCTGAGCCCGGAGTCCGTTTGTCCGCAGGCCGATGGGCCGCACCGTCGATGAATCGGCGGGCCCATCGGCGGCGGCATGTCTGTCACATCCCTGGACGGCCGGGCTGACGGATGACATCGTTCCGTCCGTCATGACCGAACCCTCTCCCTGTCTGCCGCGCACCGGCGTCCCCCCGATTCCCGAGGCCCGCAGCTGGGCAGCCGCCTATGGCGGCCAGGCCGGCCCGGTCATCGACCTGACCCAGGCCGTGCCGGGCTATCCGCCCCACCCCGGGCTGCTGGCGCATCTGGCCGCCGCCGCCGCCACCACCGAGGCCGCCGCCTACGGCGAGATCACGGGCGACGCGGCCCTGCGTGCGGCCCTTGCTGCCGACATGCGCCGCCTCTACGGCACGCCGGTCCGGGACAGCGATCTCGCCATCACCGCCGGCTGCAACCTGGCCTTCGTGATGGCGGCGATGGTGGCCGCCGGCCCCGGGGAGGCGGTGCTGCTGCCGTGCCCCTGGTATTTCAACCACGCCATGGCGCTGCAGATGCGCGGGGTGGAGCCCAGGCCACTGCCCTGCCGCCCCGAGGACGGTTTCGTGCCCGACCCCGAACGCGCCGCTTCCCTGATCGATGCGCGCGTGCGGGCGATCGCGCTGATCTCGCCCAACAACCCGACCGGGGCGATCTATCCGGCGGAAACCATCGCGCGCTTCTACGCGCTGTGCCGGGCGCGCGGGCTGTGGCTGATTCTCGACGAGACCTACCGCGACTTCCTGCCCGACGCGACGGCGCCGCATGCGCTGTTCGCCGATCCCGACTGGGGGCAGACGCTGGTGGACCTCTATTCCTTCTCCAAGGCCTACTGCGTGCCGGGCCATCGCGTGGGCGCGGTGGCGGCGGGGCAGGGGTTCCGCGCGCAGCTCGCCAAGGTGCTCGATACGCTGCAGATCTGCCCGCCGCGCGCGGCACAGATGGCGCTCGCCTGGGCGGTGCCGGCACTCGGCGGCTGGCGCGAGGGCAACCGGGCGATCATGGCCGAGCGGGCGCGGGCGTTCCGCACGGCGCTGGCGGCGGCCCCGGCGTGGCGGATCGATGCGCTGGGCGGCTATTTCAGCTACCTCCGCCTGCCCGAGGAGGCCCCGGACGCCGGGGAGACGGCCCGCCGCCTGGCCGCCGAGCGGGGGCTGCTGCTGCTGCCCGGCCCGTTCTTCGGTCCCGGACAGGAACGCTACCTGCGCGTGGCCTTTGCCAATGCGGAGACAAGCGCCATTCGCGCAATTCCCGGGCGGTTTGCCCCAGCCGAGTGAGGGGGACGGGGCAGGCGATCAACTTTTTGTTTTTCCGGGGTCGAGACGGCGTTAAGGTACGTCACCGTAAAATCATGCCCGGAAAGTCGCAGGCGGATCATCTGCGGGAGGATAAATGCGGCAACGGGATCGGGCCGGATCGCATACAAGGTGAGGACGATGGCGGTGCAGCGCAGCATCCTGCTGGTGGACGACGACGCGGATGTGCGGGCTTCCCTGCGGCGGCCGCTGAGCGGTGAAGGCTATCTCGTCAGCGAGGCCGATTCGGTGGCGGCCGTGCGGGAGCTGATGGCGGGGACGGGGCAGGCTTTCGACGTCGTCATTCTCGACCTCGCCCTGCCCGACGGCGACGGACGCGAGCTGTGCGCCGAATTTCGCACCCGGGGCCTGAATGTTCCGATCATCATGCTCACCGGATTCGACGAGGAGGAGAGCGTGGTCAGCGCTCTCGACGCGGGCGCCAACGACTACGTCGTCAAGCCGTTCCGCACCTTCGAGCTGCTGGCGCGCGTGCGGGCTCAGATGCGGGTGCATGACGTCAGCGAGGATGCCGAGATGGCCGTGGGGCGCTTCCGTTTCCGCCCCGGCGACCGCCTGCTGATCGCCGCCGACGGCAGCCGGATGCGGCTGACCGGCAAGGAGGCCGCGGTCCTGAAATATCTTTTGCGCGCCGGGGGGGCGGTCAGCCGCAACGAGCTGCTGCGGCAGGTGTGGGGCTACAACGCGGCAGCCACCACCCACACCGTGGAGACCCACATCTACCGCCTGCGCCAGAAGCTGGAATGCAATGCCGAAGGGCCGCGCCTGCTGCTCAACGAGGACGGCGGCTATCGGCTGTATCCCGAGGGCGCACCGGCGGGCGCGGCGCCGCTGCGCGCAGGGAGCTGAGCGGGGGCCGGCCCGTCAGAGGCTGGCCGCCGGAGCCGGGCCTGACGCCAGGATCTCGTGGATGCGCGCGGTGGTGCCGTTGAGGTCCGGCAGGCGGGCGCCGGCCGCCACCTTGGCGAGCACCGGCCCTTCGGCCTCGTGCAGCGCGATGGCACGCTCGGCGGCCTCGCGGATTTGCGCGGGCTTGAGAAAAAGCACGCCGTTCTCGTCGGCCAGCACGGCATCGCCCGGTTCCACCGGCACGCCGCCGATGCTCACCGGCACGCAGAACTCGCCATTGGTGTACTGCCGCTTGGTGGTGACCACCGAGAGGCCGCGAGCCCATACCGGGAAGGCGTAGTCGCGGATCTCGGCGATGTCGGTGGCGGGGCCGTCGAGGATCAGCCCGCGGGCACCGGCCGCGCGGGCGGCGAAGGCCACGCCCCCGCCCACGGCGGCGTAGCGGGTGTCGCCGCCACGGTCCACCACCAGCACGTCGCCGGGGCGGAGCTGGCCGAGGGCATAGTGGAGCATGCAGGAATCGGTGCCGGTGCAGCGCACGGTGACGGCGGTGCCCGCCACGCGCGGAACCTGCCACAGCGCATGCACCCCGGGGTCGGCGAAACCGAAGTCGAGGAAGTGGCCGATGGTGGCCGGTTCGGCGCGGGCCAGCAGGGCCAGAAGGTCGGGGGCGATCGGCGCGGGCAGGGGGGAGAGGGTGAACATGCCGGGGTCTCCTGGAGTGCACCCGGCCGAGCCTGCGGCCCGCGGCCGACCACGGTCAAGGTCTTCAGGAAAAGAAGATTCTTCCCCGCCGCGTTTTCAGGCAGCGTGTCCGGGACAGGTGCCGAACTGGCCGCAGGCCTGGCACATCGGCGCCGGATCGCCCAGCTGGGGCGGCGGGGCGGGGCGAGAGAGGGCACGCTCGGAGGCATGGCTGCCGCATTTGGGGCAGGTCGGCGGCTCGCTGCCGAACACCAGCATTTCGTAGTCCTCGCCGCAGGCGGTGCAGTGGTAGCCGAACAGGGGCATGGGAGGGTCTCCTCGAACCGCTCAGGCGGACGGGCGCAGGGCGGCGATGGCGGTGGCGTAGGGGGGGTGGGTGAACACGGCCGATCCGGCGACCAGCACGGAGGCGCCGGCGGCGATCACCGCAGGGGCCGTGACGGCATCGATGCCGCCGTCCACCTGCAGGCGAATCGGACGGTCGGCGATCAGCGCGCGCAGGGCACGGATCTTGGCCGGCATCGCGGGAATGAAGGACTGGCCGCCGAAGCCGGGGTTGACCGTCATGACCAGCACCGTCGCGACGCGGTCCAGAACGTAGGCCACGGCACTCTCGGGCGTGGCGGGGTTGAGCACCACGCCGGGCTGCATGCCCAGGGCGGCAATGCGGGTGAGGGTGCGGTCCAGGTGGCGGCAGGTTTCCGCATGCACCGAAAGACGGTTCACGCCGGCGGCGGCGAAGGCCTCCAGCAGCGGGTCGGGGTCGGCCACCATCAGATGGGCGTCGAAGACCAGCCGCGAGAGCGGACGCAGGGCGGCGATCACGCCCGGGCCGAAGCTGATGTTGGGGACGAAATTGCCGTCCATGACGTCAAGATGCAGCCAGTCGGCACCGGCAGCCTCGACGGCACGCACCTCCTCGCCGAGACGGGCGAAATCGGCGGATAGAAGGGAGGGGGCGATCAGGACGTCTTGCAGCATGGGGAACTCCGGCAGAGAAGCGCCTGCTATAGCGCAGCCAGGCTTTGACGTCAGGGGTGTGGCGCGCTAGGGGAGAATCCCTGCGCGAGAGGTTCCGCCATGTCCCAGCGTGTCCGCATTTTCCGCCACCCCAAGAACGCCATGCAGTCGGGCAAGGCACAGACGGGGCAGTGGGTCCTGGAGTTCGAGCAGGCTACGCCGCGCCGACTCGATCCGCTGATGGGCTGGAGCGGCAGCAACGATACCCAGGCCCAGGTGTGCCTGCGCTTCGCCTCCCGCGAGGAGGCGGAAACCTATGCCGCGGCCCACGGGCTGCAGGCCGCAGTGGAACTGCCCAAACCACACCGCATCCCCCCCAAGGCCTATGCCGATAACTTCCGCTCCGATCGGCAGGAGAACTGGACGCACTGAGGCGCACCTGCGTGCGACGTGCCGACGTTCCGTCGACCGGGGCGCTGCCCTGAACCCCGCCGGGCTCTGCCCGGACCTGGCAGGGACGTTGTCCCTGCACCCATTATGTTACGAATACGGAATGATATAGGCG
>CALNAL010000082.1 GCA_937874445.1 uncultured Acetobacteraceae bacterium
CGCTGTTACGCATCGCGACATCATGGCGGGGTGGTGGCGGCCCCGAAAGATCGTCGTGCGCATGGAGGGGCTGCGCCGGCCCCACGGGTCGCGAGGGAGCGCCGGAGGGAGCGCTCCCTCCGGCTGCTTACCCGACCCCCTGGGAATCAGGGCAGCAGGAGGGTGCTGCCGGTGGTACGGCGGGCCTCCAGGGCCTCGTGGGCACGGGCGGCGTCGCTCAGGGGGAAGGTCTGGTTGACGTTGATCCTGACGGCGCCCTTCTCCACCACCGCGAAGAGGTCGCGGGCGGCTGCTTCCAGGTCGGCACGCTTGGCGGTGTAGGTGGCGAGGTTGGGGCGGGTGAGGAAGAGGCTGCCCTTGGCGGCCAGCAGGCCGACGTCGATCGCCCCGACCGGACCGGAGGCGTTGCCGTAGCTGACCATCAGCCCGAGAGGAGCCAGGCAGTCGAGCGAGGCGGCGAAGGTCTCGCGGCCGATGCTGTCGTAGACCACCGGCACGCCAGCGCCGTCGGTGAGGTGGCGCACCTCCTCGGCGAGATTGGCGGTGCCGACGATGGTGTGGGCGGCGCCGTTGGCGCGGGCAAGCTCGGCCTTTGCCTCGGTGGAGGTCACGCCAATGACGGTGGCGCCGAGGGATTTGGCCCACTGGCAAAGGATCAGCCCGACGCCGCCGGCCGCGGCGTGGACGAGGATGGTCTCGCCGGCGGTGACCTTGTGGGTGCGGCGCAGGAGGTACTGCGCCGTCATGCCCTGGAGCATCATGGCGGCGGCGGTTTTGAAGTCGATGTCGTCGGGCAGCTTGACCAGGCGATCGGTGACCAGCACGCGGTCGGTGGCGTAGGCCCCGATGGGGGCTGTGGCGTAGGCCACGCGGTCGCCCACCGCGAAGTTGGTCACATCGGGGCCGAGGGCGGTGATCGTGCCGGAGGCCTCCATGCCGGGGATGGCAGGCAGGGCGGTCTTGTAGAGGCCGGTGCGAAAATAGACGTCGATGAAGTTCAGCCCCACGGCGGCGTGGTGCACCAGCGCCTCGCCCGGACCCGGCTCGGGGGTGGGCACGCTCTCCCAGCGCAGAACCTCGGGGCCGCCGTGAGTGTGCATGCGGATGGCTTGGGTCATAGACGATCCTTCCCCTGTTGCGGACCTGCCCCCGGTGCGGCCCTGGTGGTGGACTCGAGAGTGCCTGCCGCCGGGCAGCTGTGGGCTTCCAGGGCAAGCAGGAAACGCTTGGTGGCAAGGCCCTCGCCGCCGGAATAGCCGCCGAGGCCGGTGGAGGCGACCACGCGGTGGCAGGGAATGAAGATGGGAATGGGATTGGCGGCGTTGGCGCCCCCCACCGCGCGCGCACTGCCGCCAACGAGGCCGGCGATCTCGCCGTAGGTACGGGTTTCGCCGGGAGGGATGGCGCACAGGGCCTGCCAGACGCGCCGGCGATAGGGCGTCCCGGCGGGAGCCAGCGGCAGGGTGAAGCGCATTTCGCCGCCGTCGAAATAGGCCTCCAGCGCCGCCCTGGCGCGGCACAGCAGGGGGGTTTCCGTCTGGTCGCGCCCCCAGCCCCAGTCAAGGGCGACGATCTGGCCGCCCTCCTCCGAGACGGTCAAATCTCCGAGCGGCGAATGCAGGGAGAGCTGGGGCAAGTGGGCATCCTTTCTGTCGGCAGGCTGGCGTGGGAAGCAATGGCACCCCCTGCGACGGGGTGCTGTCAAGCACCCTCCGTCCGCGACGGCGGGACGCGCCTGGGGTGACAGCACAGCAAGGAAGATGTTCTTCCTTCGAGCAAGAAAAGCCAAGAAAACTTCCTTCGTTGAAGTTCCATGCGCGAACCGCGGGCGGGGTCAAGCGAACAAAACCCTTTCCGTTTTTTCCCCGGAGGCAAAAAAGAAGGCCTTGCCGTTCTTCCCCGGAGGCAGGCTTGCATCCGCGGGCATGAGGTCGGATACCCGGGCACCGGGCACGCCCCGGCGGAGCGATCAGCAGGCGCCTCCGCCAAGGATGCCTCAGCCTGCCTGCGCACGAGGAGAGCCGCCACCATGGGTGAACGCCGTCCGGATGATCCACCGCTGCACTATGCCTTCCATGTCTTCGTCTGCGGCAACAGGCGCCCCGAGGGGCATCGCCGCCCCTCCTGCGGCGCCGCCGGGTCGGAAGAACTGCGCGGATACATGAAGGACCGGGTGCGTGAACTCGGCCTGAAGAATGTGCGCATCAACAGCGCCGGCTGCCTCAACCGCTGCGAGCTGGGACCCTGCCTGGTGATCTATCCGGAGGGCGTCTGGTACCACTGTGCCAGCCGGCAGGATGTCGATACGATATTGGAACAACATCTCGTGCGTGGCGGGCGTGCCTCCGAGCTGATGCTGCCCGAACCGGCCGAGCCGGCGCGCTGAGCGGCGCGTGGCTGATACGGCCGACACCATTTTTGCGGTCGCCTCCGGGGCCGGGCGCGCGGCGGTGACGCTGCTGCGGCTGAGCGGACCGCAGTGCGGGGCGATCGTGGCCGGGCTGTGCGGGCGGCTGCCCGCGGCCCGCCGGGCCAGCCTGCGCCGGTTGCGCGAGCGGGCGGGCGAGACGCTCGACGAGGCCCTGGTGCTGTGGTTCCCCAGTCCCGCCAGCTACACCGGCGAGGACAGCGCGGAACTGCACCTGCACGGCGGACGGGCGGTGCTGGCGGCGGTGGGTGACGCCCTGGTCGCGGCCGGAGCGCGGCCGGCGGAAGCGGGCGAGTTCACCCGCAGGGCCTTTCTCAACGGCCGGCTCGACCTGCTGCAGGCCGAGGCGATCGCCGATCTGGTGGCGGCGGAAACCGCCGGGCAGCGGCGCCAGGCGTTGCGACAGATGGACGGGGCGCTGGGCACTCTCTACGGCGGCTGGGCGGCGGCCCTGACGCGACTGCTGGCCGGAGAGGAGGCGCTGATCGACTTCCCCGACGAGGATCTGCCGCCGGAGGTCGAGGCCGCCGCTGCCGCCGAACGGGACCGGCTCGCCGGCGAGATCGCCCGGCACCTCGACGACCACCACCGCGGCGAGCGGCTGCGCGAGGGGCTGACCTTCGCCATCACCGGTCCGCCCAACGCCGGCAAGTCCACCCTGCTCAACGCCTTGGCCGCGCGCGAGGTGGCCATCGTCTCCCCCCTCCCCGGCACCACCCGCGACGTGCTGGAAGTGCGGCTCGACCTTGGCGGGGTGCCGGTGGTGCTGCTCGACACGGCGGGACTGCGCGTGACCCGCGACCCGGTGGAGGCCGAGGGCGTGCGGCGTGCCCGGACACGCGCCGCCGCGGCCGATCTGGTGATCGAACTTGTGGATGCCACCGCGCCCTGCCCCGCTCCCGATCAGGCCGACACGCCCGTGGCCCCGCCGAGGCTGCGCGTGGCCAGCAAGGCGGATCTGGCCCCGCCCCCCGCGGGTGTGGATTTCGCCGTGGCACCGCCGCAAGGCCTCGGGCTGGCAGCGCTGCGGGCGCGGCTGGCCGAGCTGGCCCGCGCCATGACCGAAAGCGCCGGGACGCCGCCCCTGACACGCGAACGCCACCGGGCCGCTCTGATCACGGCGCTGGAGAGGCTGCGGGCGGCCGGCGACGCGCCACTGCCGGAGCTGCGCGCCGAGGAGCTGCGCCTGGCACTGCGGGCGTTCGGACGCATCACCGGCACCGTCGGGGTCGAGGAAATTCTCGACTCCGTGTTCGGGCAATTCTGTATAGGCAAGTGACTCCCGCGGGAACGGCGGGGACTGGCGGGACGAAAGGCGCGACTGGGATGGACGAAAACTGGGACGTGGTGGTGATCGGCGGAGGACACGCCGGCTGCGAGGCCGCCGCCGCCGCGGCCCGCATGGGCGCGCGCACCCTGCTGCTCACCCACCGCCTCGCCACCATCGGGGAGATGTCCTGCAATCCGGCGATCGGCGGCATCGGCAAGGGCCATCTGGTACGCGAGATCGACGCGCTGGACGGGCTGATGGGGCTGGCGGCGGACCGGGCCGGCATCCACTTCAAGCTGCTCAACCGCAGCAAGGGGCCGGCGGTGCGTGGTCCGCGCGCCCAGGCCGACCGCGCGCTCTACCGGCAGGCGATGCGCGCGCTGCTCGACCAGCAGTCGGGGCTCGTGCTGCGCGAGGGAGCGGCGGAGGGGCTCGCATTCGACCGGGACGGCGGGCTGGCCGCGGTGGTCTGCGCCGATGGCACCCGTCTTGCCTGCGGCGCCGCCGTGTTGACGGCGGGCACCTTCCTGCATGGGGTCATTCATGTCGGGCCGCGGCAGACTCCAGCAGGGCGGGTCGGCGAGGCCCCCTCCGTCGGGCTGGCGGAGGCCTTGGTCCGGCGCGGGTTGCCGGTGGGCCGGCTCAAGACCGGCACCCCTCCCCGCCTCGACCGCGCCAGCATCGACTGGGAAGGGCTGCCTGCCGATCCCGGCGATGCCGACCCGGAACCGTTCAGCACGTTGACACGCGCGCTGCCCGAGCGCCGGATCGCCTGCCGCATCACCGCCACCACGCCGGCGACCCACGCCATCATCCGCGCCAACCTGCACTCCTCCCCGGTCTATGCCGGGCAGATCACCGGGCGCGGGCCACGCTACTGCCCCTCGATCGAGGACAAGGTGGTCCGCTTCGCCAGCCGGGAGCGCCATCAAATCTTCCTCGAGCCGGAGGGGCTGGACGATCCGACTATCTACCCCAACGGCATCTCCACCGGGCTGCCCGCCGAGGTGCAGGAGGCATTTCTGCACACCATCCCCGGGCTGGAGCGGGTGCGGATGCTGCGTCCCGGCTATGCGGTGGAATACGACTACGTCGATCCGCGCGCCCTCGCCCCTTCGCTGGAGGTGCGCGCCGTGCCGGGGCTGTTCCTGGCCGGGCAGGTCAACGGCACCACCGGCTACGAGGAGGCCGCGGCACAAGGGCTGCTCGCCGGACTCAATGCCGCCCGGCGGGCCGGCGGGGCGGCCGCGGTGGGCCTGGATCGCTCCGAGGCCTACATCGGCGTGCTGGTGGATGATCTGGTGACACGCGGCGTGACCGAGCCGTACCGCATGTTCACCTCGCGCGCCGAGTACCGGCTGACGTTGCGCGCCGACAATGCCGACCTGCGACTGACCGAACACGGCATCGCCTGGGGATGCGTCGGCCCGGCGCGTGCGGCGGCCTTCCGGGAACACCAGGCGGGTGTCGCGGCAGCCCTGGCGCAGGCCCGCCGCGAGAGCGTGCCGGCGGCCGCGCTGCTGCGCGAGGGCGTGCCGATCCGCGCCGACGGCCTGGCCCGCAGTGCGCTCGACCTGCTCGGCAACGCCCAGGTGTCGGCCGCGCTGTGCGAGCGCCTGTTTCCCTGGCTGTGCGCGCTGCCGCCGCGGGTGCGCGCCGAGATCGAGGTCGAGGCGCTCTACGCCGGCTATCTCGACCGGCAGGAAGCCGATATCCGGGCCTTCCGTCGCGAGGAATCGCTCGCCCTGCCCGCGGAGATGGACTACGGCCGCATCGGCGGGCTCTCCACCGAGCTGCGCGAGCGCCTGCAGGCCAGCCGCCCAGCCAACCTCGGCGCGGCGGCGCGTCTGCAGGGCATGACCCCCGCCGCGCTGGCGGCGCTGATGGCGCATCTGCGGGCCTTCCAGCCCAGCCGCCCCACGCCGCACGGCCCCTCCGCTCCGCCCGAAGACCGCCGGAGATGTTTCACGTGAAACGCCCCGACCCTCCCCCCTGCGACGTTTCACGTGAAACACGCGCCCGCCTCGACGCCTACGTGGC
>CALNAL010000083.1 GCA_937874445.1 uncultured Acetobacteraceae bacterium
CGCCCCGAGCAGGGCGAGCGGCACGACGAAATGCCCCGACAGGCGCAGGAACTGCCCTGGGTTGGCAAAGCGCTGGAGATTGCGGCGGGGCCGCGTGGCGGGAGTGGCGTCCAAAACACGATCCTTCGGAGGTATTTTACCCGCAACACCCTGGCGGTTTGAAGAGCGGCGGCATTACCCTAATGTCATTCCTGTCCGCGCAAGGAAATCCGATGCTGTACACGATCATCTGCACCGACCGCCCCGGCCAGTCCGCCCTGCGCCAGGCCACCCGCCCGGCGCATCTCGCCTATCTTGCCACCCTCCAGCCGCGCCTGGCTATCGTCGGCCCCCTGCTCGACCCGGAGGGGCGCCCCTGCGGCTCGCTGCTGCTGGTCGATGCCGCCGACCGCGCCGCAGCCGAGGAGATCGCCGCCCAGGACCCCTATGCCCTGGCCGGTCTGTTCGAGTCCACCGTGGTCCGCGGCTTCCGTGCCGTTTTCAAGGACGGAGAGAAAGCCGCATGAGCGTCGCGGGGCCCCGCTTCTGGCTGATCAAGTCCGAGCCCGACGCCTTCTCCTGGGCCGAGCAGACGGCCCATGGCGTCGAGCCCTGGACGGGCGTGCGCAACTACGCCGCGCGCAACAACCTGCGCGCGATGCGCCGGGGCGACCGCGCGTTCTTCTACCACTCCAACGTCGGCCGCGAGATCGTGGGCGTGGTCGAGGTGGTGCGCGAGGCCTACCCCGACCCCACCGCCGACTCCGGCGACTGGTCCTGCGTGGACGTGCGCGCGCTCGGCCCGATGCCCCACCCGGTCTCCCTGGCCGAGATGAAGGCCGACCCGGCCCTGACCGGCCTGGCGCTGGTCCGCCTGTCGCGGCTCTCGGTCGGCCCGGTCTCGGCGGAGCATTGGCGGCACATCTGCCGCCTCGGCGGCTGGCCGGAAGAGGCGCTGTCCGCCCTTTAATTCGCGATCATTCGCATTACGTGCTGACAATCTTGCCGAGTCCGGAGCAACCGGACGGTTGGGCGTGTCTCACCCTGGGGGAAACCAAAAGAATGACCGACGGATTGTTCCCGGTAAAACAAGACGTTGCGGCCCACGCCCTGGTGGATGCCGCGCGCTACCGCCAGATGGCCGCCGCGGCCGATGCCGACCCGGCGGCGTTCTGGCTGCGCGAAAGCCGCCGCATCGCCTGGATGCACGCCCCGGAACAGGCGGTACACGGAGACTTTACCGGCGATGTCCGCGTCACCTGGTTCGCCGACGGCCAGCTCAACGCCACCGTTTCCTGCCTCGACCGCCACCTCGCCACCCGCGGCGAGCAGGTCGCCATCATCTGGGAGGGCGACGATCCCGCCAGCCACGCCCACGTCACCTACCGCGAGCTGTACGAGAAGGTCTGCCGCCTGGCCAACGTCCTCAAGGACATCGGCGTGCGCAAGGGCGACCGGGTGTGCATCTACCTGCCGATGGTGGTGGAGGCGGCGGTGGCGATGCTCGCCTGCGCGCGCATCGGCGCGGTCCACACGGTGGTGTTCGGCGGCTTCTCGCCCGACAGCCTGGCCCAGCGCATCCAGGATGCCGAGGCCAAGCTGCTCATCACCGCCGACGAGGGCCGCCGCGGCGGCCGGCGCGTGGGGCTCAAGGCCAACGCCGACGCCGCAGTCGCCCAGTGCCCGACCATCGAGCACGTGCTGGTGGTGGCCGTCACCGGCGCCGCCGTGCCGATGACCGCGCCGCGCGACCTGTCCTACGAAACGCTGTGCGCCGCCGCCTCTCCCGACTGCCCGCCCGAGAGAATGGCCGCCGAGGACCCGCTGTTCATCCTCTACACCTCGGGCAGCACCGGCAAGCCGAAGGGCGTGCTGCACACCACCGGCGGCTACATGGTCTGGGCCAGCTACACCCACGAGCTGGTGTTCGACTACCATCCCGGCGAGGTCTACTGGTGCACCGCCGATGTCGGCTGGGTCACGGGCCACACCTATATCGTCTACGGCCCGCTGGCCAACGGCGCGACGACGCTGATGTTCGAGGGCATCCCCACCTACCCCGACGCCGGCCGCTTCTGGCAGGTGGTGGACAAGCACAAGGTCAACATCTTCTACACCGCCCCCACCGCCATCCGCAGCCTGATGCGCGAGGGCGAGGCACCGGTGCAGCGCTCCTCCCGCGCCAGCCTGCGCCTGCTCGGCAGCGTGGGCGAGCCGATCAATCCCGAGGCGTGGCTGTGGTACCATCGCGTGGTGGGCGAGCACCGCTGCCCCATCGTCGATACCTGGTGGCAGACCGAGACGGGCGGCATCATGATCAGCCCGCTGCCCGGCGCCACCGCGCTCAAGCCCGGCTCGGCCACCCTGCCGCTGCCCGGGGTGCAGCCGCTGCTGGTGGACGGCGACGGCCACGAACTCACCGGCGCCACCGAGGGCAACCTCTGCCTGCGCGCCCCCTGGCCGGGCATGATGCGCACCTTGTTCGGCGACCACACGCGCTTCGTGCAGACCTATTTCTCCACCTTCAAGGGCCTCTATTTCACCGGCGACGGCGCCCGCCGCGATGCGGACGGCTACTGGTGGATCACCGGACGGGTGGACGACGTCATCAACGTCTCCGGCCACCGCCTCGGCACGGCGGAGATCGAAAGCGCCCTGGTGGCACACCCCAAGGTGGCCGAGGCGGCGGTGGTGGGCTTCCCGCACGACATCAAGGGCCAGGGCATCTACGCCTACGTCACGCTGAAGGCCGGCGAGGACCCCACCGACGCCCTGCGCGCCGAGCTGGTGCGCTGGGTGCGCAAGGAGATCGGCCCGATCGCCGCCCCCGACGCGCTGCAATGGGCCCCCGCCCTGCCCAAGACACGCAGCGGCAAGATCATGCGCCGCATCCTGCGCAAGATCGCCGCCAACGAGACGGAAAGCCTCGGCGATACCTCGACCCTGGCCGATCCGGGCGTGGTCGCCGATCTGATCGAGCACCGCGTCGGTTAAATACGGGAAGGAAGGTCTTCTTTTTCCTGAAGGAAAAAGAAGCAAAAAGGACTTTTGTTCGTTGGGTTCCGCGGCTGACACAGGCGCGGAATCCTTAACGGATGAAGCTTTCCTGGTTCTCCTTTCTCGAAAGGAGAACGCCTTCCTTGTTCGCTCACCCCGCGTTGCCGTGGAGGACGTCGAGCGCGCCGGTGAGCATGATCTGCACGCCGATGCACAGCAGCAGGAAGGCGGCCATCCGGTTGACACTGTGGCGGCCGGTCCGGCTGAACAGCCCGACGATGCGGGCCGAGAAGCGGTAGAACAGCCACACGCACAGGGCTACCCCCACCGCGGCCGCCGAAACCCCGAGGAAGAACGCCAGCAGCCGGTCCAGCTCGCTGGGGTGCCCGGCCCCGAGGGCGATGGCCACCGAGATCGTCCCCGGCCCGGTGGTGAACGGCATGGTCAGCGGGAAGAACGCCACCTCCTCGACCGAGCCGACGCGCTCATTGGCCTGCTCGCTCTTGCGGGCCTCCTGCTGCTCGGGGGCATTGAGCAGAACCCAGGCCCGCGCGGCCACCACCGCGCCGCCGGCCAGGCGCAGCGCCGCCAGCGAGATGCCGAAGAAGTTCAGCACATAGACGCCGCCCCACAGCGCGGCCAGCATGACCATCAGCGAGAAGAGAGCCACACGTGCGGCCAGCCGGTCCCGCTCGGCATCGGTGTAGTCGGCGGCGACGTCGTTGAAGATGAACGCCGCCCCGGCCGGATTGACGATCGAGAAGAAGGCCGGAAAGGCCAGCAGGAATGCGGCCGTTGCCGTCATGATGCCTCGGCTCGGACAAGATGGCGGGGCCGCCCTCTCGCGGAAAACCGGAGAGGGCGGAAGGGGATCAGAAGTTCCCCAGGAAGTCGCGCTTGCCCACTTCCACGCCGTTGTGGCGCAGGATGGCGTAGGCGGTGGTGCAGTGGAAGGTGAAGTTGGGGATCACGAAGCCGATCAGGTAGCGCTGCCCGGCAAAGGTCACCGGGGTGCCGCCCATCTTGAGGGTGATCTCGCGCGCCTCGCTGCCGTCGATCTGCTCCGGCTTGAAGCCTTCGAGGTAGGCGATGGTGCGGGCGATGCGCTCCTTCAGCTCGGGGAAGGTCTTCTCGGTGTCCTCCCAGGCGGGCACCTCGACCCCGGCCAGGCGGGCGACGCAGCCCTTGGCCATGTCGGAGGCGATCTGCACCTGCCGGCTCAGGGGGAACATGTCCGGCGCCAGACGCGCGCCGGTCAGCACCAGCGGGTCGATCTTGCGGGCGGCGCAGAACGCCGCCCCCTTGTCGAGCACGCCCGAAAGCGCGCCCAGCAGCGTGGTGAACAGCGGCACCGAGGCCGCGTGCATGGAGAGGGCCATGTCAGAGCGCTCCGCCGCGCCGCCCGGCCATGGCGCCCAGGCGCAGCCGCAGCGCGTTGAGCTTGATGAAGCCCTGGGCGTCGAACTGGTCGTAGGCGCCGTTGTCCTCCTCGAAGGTCACGACCTTCTGGGAGTACAGGCTGTTGGGGCTCTCGCGCCCGACGCAGGTCACCGAGCCCTTGTAGAGCTTGAGGCGTACGCGCCCGCTCACCGAGTTCTGCGAGGCATCGATCGCCGCCTGGAGCATCCGCCGCTCCGGGCTGAACCAGAAGCCGTTGTAGATGATCTCGGCATAGTGCGGCATCAGGCTGTCCTTGAGGTGCATGGCCTCGCGGTCGAGGGTGATGCTCTCCATGCTGCGGTGGGCCATCAGCAGGATGGTGCCGCCCGGGGTCTCATAGACGCCGCGGCTCTTCATGCCGACGAAGCGGTTTTCCACCAGGTCGAGCCGGCCGATGCCGTTGGCCTTGCCGAGCTCGTTGAGCTTGGTCAGCAGCTGCGCCGGGGAGAGCTTCACCCCGTCGATGGCCACCGGGTCGCCGTGCTCGAAATCGACGGTGATGTAGGTCGGCTTGTCGGGGGCGTCCTCGGGACGGAGGGTGCGCCAGTAGACCATCTCCTCGGCTTCCTTGGAGGGGTCCTCCAGCACCTTCCCCTCGGCGGAGGAGTGCAGCAGGTTGGCGTCGATGGAGAAGGGCGCCTCGCCGTGCTTGTCCTTGGCGATGGGGATCTGGTTCTCCTCGGCGAACTGCAGCAGCTTGGTGCGGCTGGTCAGCTCCCACTCGCGCCAGGGGGCGATGATCTTGATGTCGGGCTTGAGCGCGTAATAGCTGAGCTCGAAACGCACCTGGTCGTTGCCCTTGCCGGTGGCACCGTGGGCCACGGCGTCGGCGCCGACCTGCTCGGCGATCTCGATCTGGCGCTGCGAGATCAGCGGCCGGGCGATGGAGGTGCCCAGCAGATACTGCCCCTCGTAGAGCGTGTTGGCGCGGAACATCGGAAAGACGAAGTCCTTCACGAAGGTCTCGCGCACGTCCTCGACGAAGATCTCCTTCACGCCGAGCATCTCGGCCTTCTTGCGGGCCGGCTCGACCTCCCCGCCCTGCCCGAGGTCGGCGGTGAAGGTCACCACCTCGCAATGGTAGGTGGTCTGCAACCACTTGAGGATCACACTGGTGTCCAGCCCGCCGGAATAGGCGAGCACGACCTTCTTGACGTCCTTGACGCTCATGGGAGAGGCACTCCGGGGAAAAAAGTTCAAACCGCGAGGTAACGCCGCCAGCCCCCTCCGCGCAAGGCATCCCGCGCAGGTTTGTCATCTCGAACGGAGGTCTGCCGCGCCTGCCGTGCGACGTGCCGACGTTCCGTCGGCCGGGGCGCTGCCCCGTGCCCTGCCGGGC
>CALNAL010000084.1 GCA_937874445.1 uncultured Acetobacteraceae bacterium
TTTTTTCTTCACGCCGAAGCCGGCCGACGAGCGCTGCGCAGGGCTCGTGGGCTCGGAGATGTGTATAAGAGACAGAGCCTGAGGCCCGCCATGCCCGCCAGCCCCCGCAATCTCTCCGTGCTCTGCTACGCGCAGGGCTTCACCCTGTGGCACTACCGCGCGCCCGCCACGGTCGCCGCGCTTCTGAGGCCCGACCACTTCGCCCCCCTCGCCGAGCTGTTCACCGCGGGCGACATGGTGCTGGTCTCCGCCCCGGGCGCCGGCGCGCTGCTGCTGGTCGCCGCGACCGAGCCGGCGGTCCGCCTCGTGCCGCTCTCCGCCGCCGCGCCCCTCGCGAACGCCGCATGACGGGGGGCCGCGTGATGACCGGAGAAGTTCCCTTTGCCAGCGCGGAAGAGGCCTGGTTCTGGACGATGGCGGCCCTGGTCGCGCGCCGTGACGGCACCAGCGCCGCGGGCACGACCGCGCGCCGCCCCTGCGACCCCGACGACGTGGTGAAATGCCTCGATCGCCTCTATCGCCACCGCCGCATCGATCTGCAGCACGCGCGCATCCTGCGCATCTGGGGCGAGCGCGGCCAGGCGCCCAACCCGGCCTGGCCGCGCGAACGCTGCGACTGGCGGCTGTGGCAGGAAGCCATCGGGCGCCTGGACTGGCCGCTGCGGCAAAAAGGCATCGTGGCCGGCCCCCTCCTGCGGACGGCGGCCTGAAGACGGACGATTCGGACGGGGGGAAACCGGCCGCCCCCCCCCTGGGCGATCTCATTTATTAAACGATCGCATTCATCAGGATCACCGCCTATTGATTAAAGGCGATTGACTTCCTAGTGTAACTATTCGCGTTCGAATCGGCCTGCTGGCTTGTGGAACGCAGGTTTGTGGAACAAGACCATGGTGCTCCTTGCGTTCGCCGTGATGGCGGTCATTGTCCCTCTCGCCTTTTTCCGCCTGAACATCGCCGGGATCGTCGTCCTGTGCATGATGGCGGCGATCGCCTCGGGCGCCATCTACGTGGGCGCGTTCGATGTCTCGCAGCCGTCCACCTCCCAGGCGAACGTGCTGCCGATCGTCCAGGCGCCCGCACGGCTTCCGGCCGTCCACGCCCCCTAGCCCGCCCGCCAGCTCCGGCAAGGTGCGCCCCCGCAGGTGCGCCCAGGGGAAGGGCAGAATGTCTCCCCTTACATGCTAATAAGTCTTAACTGCAATTTCTGGAGGGCCGCTAGGGTATTTCCGCGCCGTCCTTGCGTGACCCGGACGGGGCTAAACTGCTTCGGCTGCCTGGCCAAGGGCGGCACACTTGGCGGCGGGCCGTATCCTCCCGGTTGCGGTTCCGCCGCCCTTTCCCGCCCCGAAGACCGTCATCGGCCTCGCGCGCCCGCCGCAACGCCCCGGCGCAGGGCGGCACGCCGCTTGCCCGGTTTTGACAACACAGCGCCGCCCCTCCCCTGGCACAGGGAGCTGGCTGACGGACGGATAAAGATAAGGAGGGAATGGTGGGCGATAATGGGATTGAACCATTGACCTCCCCCGTGTCAGGGGGGCGCTCTCCCGCTGAGCTAATCGCCCGTTGAGGCGCCTCTCCTAAGGGCTTCCCCGCGACAACGCAACCCGGTTTCTCTGCCGTGCGCGGGGTTCACCCATGCCGATTTCGCTCCCAGAATCGATTTCATCCGCAACCGATTGCGTCCGCCTTCCCCCAGCCATGTCCATGCGGGCGTTGACGCCGGTTCACGATTTATTGTTTTATGGCCCGTAATATCGATAACGATTATGGACGGCTCCCTCCGGAGCCCACGCCTGAGGAGCCGGTCGCGTGTCTTCCAAAAAGCTGCTCGTCGCTGCCCTGCCTGTGCTGGCCGGGGTCGTCATCGGCCTGGCCATCTGGGGCGCCTGGGGGGTCACCAACGTCGTGATCTCCTCCAACAGCTTCTGCCTCTCCTGCCACGAGATGGCCACCAACGGCGAGGAATACAGCCACACCATCCACTACGCGAACCGCTCCGGCGTGCGCGCCGACTGCGCCGACTGCCACATCCCCAAGCCCTTCGTGGAGCGGGTGGTGCACATGGTGGTCGCCAGCCGCGACGTGTTCGGCCACGTCATGGGCACCATCGACACGCCGGAGAAGTTCGAGGCCCACCGCTACGCCATGGCCCAGCGGGTGTGGGCGGAGATGAGCGCCAACCGCTCCGAGTCCTGCCGCTCCTGCCATTCGCTCGACGCCATGGACCAGAGCAAGCAGAGCGCCGAGGCGATCAAGACCATGCACGCCCCGGAGGCCGCCGACAAAACCTGCATCGACTGCCACCGCGGCATCGCCCACCATCTGCCGCGTCCGCCGCGCCCGGCGGCCAAGGCGGCGGCCGTGTCCTCGCCCGCTCCGGCCACGCCCGCCCCGGCCGCGTCCGCCCCAGCTTCGGCTTCGGCTTCGGCCCCCGCCGCAGCGCCCGCGCCGGCCCCCGCATCGGCTCCGGCGGCCGGCACCGTCTTCGTCTCCAAGCCCTTCGTCCCGATCACCGCCACCGCCTCGGGCGCCGCGATGGGCCAGCTCTATGTCTCCGCTCCCCTGCACGTGCTCGGCACCGAGGGGGCCCAGAGCCACGTCGCCGCCACCCTGTGGATGAAGGGCGGGGCGGATTCCTCCGGCCCGCTGTTCGATGCCCCCGACGGCATCGAGGTCGGCCGCCTGGAAAACGCCCCCCCCGCCAACGCCAAGCCGGGAGAAAGCCGCAACGGCTACACCGCCGTCGCCCTCGACACCTTCATCGCCTCCGACATGCTGGTGCCCGACCTCGCCCCGGTCTGGGCCGACGTCGAGCAGAACTACGAATTCACCTGCGCCGCCTGCCACGAGCTGCACGCCCCCGCCGACCTCAAGCCCGAGGCCTGGCCGGCGGAGATGTCCACCATGGCCAAATCCGCGAACCTCTCGCCCGAGGACGCGATGCTCACCCTCAAGTGGCTGCAAACCCAGTCGCGCGACCACGCCGCCCCCTAGCCCTGTCTAATATACACATAAGACGCTGCCCACGAAGGCATAGGTGTAGATCTCGGTGGTCGC
>CALNAL010000085.1 GCA_937874445.1 uncultured Acetobacteraceae bacterium
CCATCGTGCCCCTGGCCCGCATGCAGGACGGGCGGGTGCTGATCCCCGGCGTCGCCGGCGTGCTGGAGCGCATCGGCCGCGAGATACGCATCATGGCCGCCCCGCTGGCGCCCGCGTCCCCGCAGGAGCCCGGCCCCTTCGACGCCCGCCTGCAAGCGCTGCTCGCCGCCCTGCCGCGTGGCGAGGACGACCTGCTCGACCCCGCCGGGATCGCCGCCATGACCCGCCCCGTCAAGGCTCGCCCGGCCCGGGAGGGCGCCCCGGGCGGCGAGGACAGCCTCCACCAGCTGGTGATGGACCTGCACAAGGCGCTCAACACGCTCCAGACGTCCCTCTCGCGCGAGACCCTCGAGGGCGCCGCCGTCTATGCCCTGGTGCCCGGCGACCGGGGCCGGGTGCAAGCCTTCATGGCCGGGCTCAACCGCACCGCCGGGCTGAAGTTCAACCACCCCGGACTGGCCACCACCGCCACCTCCTCGCGGGGACGGCTGGTGATCCAGAACGACATCGGCACCACCGACGCGCATGTCATCGTCATCCACGTCGTGGGGCTGGCGGCGGAGGTGACCTACACCGACGTCCACCCGGAGCGGCTGGCCTTCTTCCAGCAGATGCTGGCCCGCTTCCCGGTTTCCTGGGGCGCCACCGAAACCCGCCGCACCGAGCGCCTGGCGGGGGGGAACGCCTTCGAGATGGCGATCGGACGCTTCGAGGCGGCCGACGAGACGCATCTGCGCGAATACCTCTCCTTTCTCGGCTCGCGGCTGGTGTTCCTCATCGACTGGAACCGGGCGCGCAAGGCGCTGCGCGGCTTCCTGCGCGGGCGCGACCGCATCGCGACCCTGGCCTGGGCGGCCGAGCGCGAGATCGGCCATCGCGGGTTCCTCGCCCTCGGCGGCGCGCAGCTGATCTACCAGGCCATCGAGGCCTCCTCCGGCGGGGCGATGCACTTCGGCGACCGCCTCTGCGACGTGCTGGGCGACGGGGCGGCCGGCGAGTTCGTGCGCTTCGTGCTCCAGGCCGCCTCCGAGGGCCTGCGCGCCCACCAGTCGCAGGGGCTGATCCGCGACCGCGTGCGCGCCGAATTGCAGACCCATTTCTCCAACGAGGGCCGCCGCCTGCTGGGGGTGGCCGCCGAGCATGCCGCGCTGGTGTTCGAGACCGCGACGCTGGTGCGCGACGGCATCATCGCGGCGGGGGAAAAGGGGCCGGGGGAGAAGGGAGCAG
>CALNAL010000086.1 GCA_937874445.1 uncultured Acetobacteraceae bacterium
TTGGCCGCGTTGAAGTTGCAGTTGGAGTGGGGCGCCGATGAGGCGCTGACGGAGGAGCCGGTGGATCGCACCGCCGCGCCCCTGCCCGTGCGCCTGCCCGCGGCGGCGCCCCCGGACCAGCCGCAGCCGGCCCCACCGCCCCGGGCCGAGCCGCGGCCCGCCGCCCTGCGTTCCCCCGCCGCGCTGCCGCTCGCCTCCCCCGGAGCGCATGCGCGGCACGCCCGTGAGCTGGCCGAGGCCAGCCGCACCCGCGAGGAACTGCGCGACGCCCTGGCGCATTTCGACGGCTGCGCGCTGGCGCTCACCGCCACCCATCTCGTGTTCGCCGACGGCAACCCAGACTCCGGGTTGATGCTGGTGGGCGAGGGACCGGGAGCGGAGGAGGACCGCGCCGGAGTGCCCTTCGTGGGCGCCTCCGGGCAGCTGCTCTCGCGCATGCTCGCCTCGATCGGGCTCGACCGCACGCGCTACCTCATCACCAACCTCATCCCCTGGCGCCCGCCGGGAAACCGCAACCCCACCGACACCGAAGTACAGATCTGCCTGCCCTTCCTGCAGCGCCACATCGCCCTGGTGCGGCCGCGCCGGCTGGTGCTGCTGGGCAAGCTCTCCACCGGGGCGCTGCTCGGTGCGCCGGTGCGCATCCAGCAGGCGCGCGGCAAATGGGTGGAGGTGACGGTGCCCGGGCTGGAGACGCCGGTGCCGGCCCTGCCGATGCTCCACCCGGCGTTCCTGCTGCGCAATGCCGGGGCCAAGCGCGCGGCCTGGGCCGACATGGTCGAGCTGCGCCGCAGCCTGGATGCCGATGCGGAAGCGGCGCCGGAAAACCCCGTCCAGGGCTGATCACTTTTTTTTGATATCCGGGGAGCCGGGACATCCCCGTCTCCCGAGGCGGATCGTTGCATCCGCATCCAATGGGTTGCGCGGCCCCCGCATCCGTTGTAGGGGCGTCGGCCATGCGAGGATCAGGACGGACAATCACCCCCCTCCCCGCAGCCCGGGCCTTTATCGCCGGGGCCGTTTTGTTGGCCGGAGCCATGGCTCCGAGAGCAGTTGCCCAGACTCTTCCGGGCGAGGAAACCGCGATGGCGGTCCCCCGCTTGGCACCCCAGGAAGGTGGGGGGATGGGTTTGGCACTGCCGACGCCGCTGCCTCCCAGCGAGGCAGGGCGGATTCGCCACGTATTCGCGTTGCAGCGTGCCGGCCGCCTGGCCGACGCGAAACGCGAAGCGGCCCTCCTCGACCCCACCCTTACGGGGTACGGCCTGGAGCTGGGACGGATCATGCAGGGCTATATCCTGGCTGACCGCCATCTCGGCCCGTACACACGGCCGAAAGCGGCAGAGCTGGAGGCATGGCTCGCGCAGTGGGCGGAACTCTCCGACGCGGCGGACATCCATGCCCTGCTGCGCGCGCGCCTGCCCGCCGGAGCCGGCTCCCCGCCGCTCCCGGCCGGCGGGATGCTCTCGGCCAGCCTTCCCCAGATGCCCGCCACCGCGCCGGTGCCCGAGGAAACCGAGCCGCGCGGCGACATGCCGACCCGCAACCCCGCCCTCGACCGCGCCGTGCGCGCCGCCGCACGGGCCGGACGCGCGGGCGAGGTCGAGCGCCTGATCGGCACCCGCGCCACCCCCTATGCCGCCCTGCTACGCGGCGAGGCCGGGCGCATCCTTTTCACAGACAACCGCGATGCGGCCGCCTACCAGCTCGCCCGCCCCGGGGCCGCCCTCGCCGGGCAGGCCGGGCAGGTCGCCGGGCTCGCCGCCTGGCGGATGGGCCGCTTCGAGGAGGCCGCCGCCGCCTTCGAGGCCGGCTGGCGGGCCGAGCTTTCCACCTCCGCCCTGCACGCCGCCTCGGCGTTCTGGGCCGCCCGGGCACACCTGCGCCTGCGCGATCCCGCAGGCTACGTGCCCTGGATGATGCGCGCGGCCTCCGAGCGCTCGACCTTCTATGGCATGCTCGCCCGCCGCACGCTGGGGCTGGATATCGGCTTCGGACCGCACGGGCGCACCACCCGCGAGGTGCTCACCGAGGCCGATCTGGCGGCCATTCTCGCCTATCCCGAGGGGGTGCGCGCCTTTGCCCTGCTCCAGGTGGGCCAGCCGCGCCGCGCCGAGGCGGAGCTGCGCCGCCTGTGGCCGCGGATGCAGGCCCAGCCGGGCCTCGGCCGGGCGCTGCTGCTGGTGGCCGAGCGGGCCGGCCTGCCCGATTTTGCCGCCCAGCTCGCCGACATCGCCCAGGCCACCGACGGGCTCCCGCGCGAGAACGTGCGCTTCCCCCTGCCGCGGCTGCGCCCCGCGGGCGGGTTCCGCATGGATCCGGCCATGGTGTACGGCCTGGCCCGCACGGAATCGAACTTCGATGCCGACCTCGTCTCCTCCGCCGGCGCGCAGGGGCTGATGCAGATCATGCCCGAGACGGCCCGCTTCGTCGCCGGCCGCCACGGCGCGACCGGACGGCTGCACGACCCGGCCTTCAACCTCGATCTCGGACAGCGCTACGTGATCTATCTCGCCGAACAGGCGGTGGATGGCGACCTGCTGAAGCTGCTGGCCTCCTACAACAGCGGACCCAACGGCTTCGCGCGCCTCGCCCCGGCCATCCGCGACGACGGCGATCCGCTGATGTTCATCGAGGCGATCCCCATCGAGGAGACCCGCCTGTTCGTGCCGCGGGTGCTCGCCTACACCTGGATCTACGCAGCGCGGATGCACCTGCCCACTCCCAGCCTGGACGAGCTGGCGGCCGGCGCGTGGCCCCGCTTCCATGCACAGGGAGCAACCCAGGAAACCGCCTACCTCATGAATTGAGGGGCCGCAGGTCCCCCCGGCGGAGCAGCTTCGTGCCTTGGAAAAGCCACACTCGTCCTGGGGGCAGCCTTCTTCCCCCCGGCACAAGATGGCAAAAAAATGACCTGGGTATCTTCGGAATTTCGTTTCTGAAGGTTTTGTAAGGATATTTTTGGGACAATGAAATCTTTCTGTCCCCGTCAAAAGATTTTCGAACGGGCAACAAGTTCCTCACGCCGCGCCCGCATCGCCACGCCGCGGGTGAGGGCCGCCGCGAGGACGTT
Organism: uncultured Acetobacteraceae bacterium; assembly: GCA_937874445.1. Taxonomy (GTDB): domain Bacteria; phylum Pseudomonadota; class Alphaproteobacteria; order Acetobacterales; family Acetobacteraceae; genus Rhodovastum. The sequence continues at coordinate 3,074 of CALNAL010000086.1, forward strand.
CGCAGGAGCGGTCGCGGGCGTGCCCGCCGCGAAGGGAGGCTCGGGCGCGTACTCCAAGCCGAGCTGCACCATCTGTGCCGCTTCCGAACCAAAAATTTCCGCAACCAGTGTCAAGGCAAAATCGATTCCCGCCGTGACGCCACCGCCCGTGAACACGTTGCCGTCACGCACCACGCGCCCGGCGGTGGGGATGGCGCCGAGGCCGGCCAGCAGGTCGTGCGCGCTCCAGTGGGTGGTGGCACGCCGGCCGCGCAGCAGCCCCGCCGCACCGAGCACCAGCGCCCCGGTGCAGACCGAGGTCAGGTAGCGCAGGCCCGGCGCCCGGGCCCTCAGGAAGCCGAGGATCTCCTCGTCCTCCATCGCGACGTTCGCACCGGGACCGCCGGGGACGCAGACGATGTCGAGCGGCGGGCAGTCGGCGAGCGTGGCATCCGCAAGCAGGAGAAGTCCGCCTTTTGCCTTGATGGGCTCTCGGGTTTTGGCAATCGTCAGCACGCGCATGCCTGGCGTGGAGGCGAACACCTCCCACGGCCCGGTGGCATCGAGCTGGGTGAGGTCAGGAAAGATGATGATACCGGCTGTAACTTCTGACACCTACAGTCTCCCACACGATTTTTTCAGATTTTCCTGCGCTGGAACGCAACCAGGAAGCTGCGTGCGAGGCCGGTGTAGAACGGCCGCCCGCACACCAGCTTGGAGACACCGAAGGCCAGGAATGCCGTCGCCAGCAGGGGAATCGTCATCTCCTGGTCGTTGGTCATCTCCATCACGATGATGGTGGCGGTGATCGGGGTCTGCACCGCGCCGGAGAAGTAGCCGACCATGCCGAGCAGCACGAACACCCCGAGCGGGATGGAGGGAATCAGCCCGTGCAGGCTTGCGCCGATGCCCGCCCCCACCGCCAGCGAAGGCGCGAAGATGCCGCCGGGAATACCTGCGAGATAGGAAACCACGTTGGCCGCGAACTTGCCGAGCGTGAAGCCCAGCCCAAGCGTGTCGTGCCCTTCCACCAGGGCGCGCGCCTGGGGATAGCCGGTGCCGTAGGTGGCCCCTCCCGTGAGCGTGCCGAGGACCGCCAGCACCACGCCGCACAGCATCGCGAACAGCACCGGATGGCGCATCACGAAACGCCCCAGCGGACCGGGCAGGCCGCTCGACGCCCAGACCAGGCCGCCGGCGAAAAGGCCGCCACCGAGGCCGCCGATGAGCGCGCAGGGCAGCACGGCAAGCCAGTCCTTTGCCGAAACGATCATCACGCCGGCCTGCCCGAAGTAGGTGTAGTTGCCGGCCAGCGCGATGGTGGTGATGCCGCCGAGGATCAGGGTGGTCAGCACCACGCCCGAGGCCCGCTGCTGGAAGGAATGCGCCAGCTCCTCGATGGCAAAGACCACGCCCGCCAGCGGCGTGTTGAAGGCCGCCGAGATTCCCGCCGCCCCGCCGGCCAGCACCAGCATGCGCTGCACCTCGATGCTGGGGCGGCCAAGCAGGCGGCCCATGCTGTGCATGATCGAAGCGCCCACCTGCACCGTCGGTCCCTCGCGGCCGATCGAAGCACCCGACAAAAGCCCAAGCAGGGTCAGGAGAATCTTGCCCGCGCCGATGCGCAGCGAAAGCACGCGGCCGATCTGCCCGGCATCCTCGACATGCATCGCGGCAATCGCCTGCGGGATACCGCTGCCCTGGGCGCCGCGAAAGACCTTGTGCGTCAGCCACACCGAAAGCCCCAGCCCCAGCGGGGAAATCACGAAGGCCAGCAGCGGCCGCCCTGCCAGCAGCGTGAAGAAGCCCTGCTGGGCCGCATCGGCCCCCCGCGCGAAAAGCACCGCCACCACCGCGATCAGCACCGCGCCGCACCACAGCACGGCCTGGCGTCGCCACTGGCTGCGTTGCAGCAGCGGCAGATGACGCAGGCGACGCTGCCAGCGATGGCGGGGGGTCCAGGGCACGTTGATTTCCGGGCCCATTCCCTGATGTTCCTTGTTCGTTCTTGACTTCATGTCGTCTTTCCTTCAGGGTCGGGCACGAACATACAGGGAACATAGCCATGCGTCGGTTGCACCCGCAGGACTCAGGGGAGCCGGCGGCCGCAACCAGGGCCGCTCCGGTGGCAGCCCGGACCATGCTGCACGAACTGGCCCGCGAACTCGACCCCCAGGAAGTCGCCGCGATCGAGCGCGCCGGCTCGCCGGAGCTTCCGCCCGGCGCCGTATCCGCCCCATTCCCGCCAGCGGGTGCCCGCCGCAGCCTCGGCCGGGGTGTTCCCACGATCCCCCAGCCGCCGCGCGGCCCTGCGCACCTAGCGCCGCCTCCGCCCGTACGCAAGGGAAGGGGCGCGCGCAGCAACCCCGCCGGCCGCTTCGAGACGCTCCTCTCCCATGCCTTCGACGACGGGTGGGAAACGCTGGCCGCCGATTTCGCCGCCCTCCCCCCGCTCGCCACCACGACCCTCCGCGACGCCTCGCGCACGGCGATCGCATGGAACCGCTCGCCCGACGTGGATTTCGACCGTTCCGTCAATCCCTACCGCGGCTGCGAGCACGGCTGCATCTATTGCTATGCGCGCCCCTCGCACGCCACGCTGGGCTTTTCGCCGGGGCTCGACTTCGAGAGCCGCATCGTCTTCAAGCCCGAGATCGCGCATCTGCTGGAGCGCCAGCTGCGCCGGCCCGGCTATACCGCCCGCCCGATCGCGCTGGGGGCCAACACCGACCCCTACCAGCCGCTCGAGCGCACGCTGACGCTGACGCGCGCGGTGCTGGAAGTGCTGCAGCGGTTCAACCATCCCGTCATCATCACCACCAAGTCGGCCGGTGTGCTGCGCGATCTCGACATCCTGCGCGACATGGCCGGGCGCCGGCTGGCGTGCGTGAACATCTCGCTGACCACGCTCGACCCCGCCCTCGCCCGCACCATGGAGCCGCGCGCCGCCGCCCCGCACCGCCGGTTGCAGGCGATCGAGCAGCTCGCCGCCGCGGGCGTGCCCGTCTCGGTGCTGGCCGCGCCGATGATTCCCGGGCTGAACGATACGGAATTGGAACGCATTCTCGCCGCGGCGGCAAAGGCCGGGGCACGCGGAGCCGGCTACATCCTGCTGCGCCTGCCCCACGAGCTGAAGACGCTGTTCACCGAATGGCTGGAAACGCACTACCCCGACCGCGCCGCGCACGTGCTCTCGCTGATTCGCGAAACCCGCGCCGGGGCCCTCAATGAAACGAAATTCGGTCAGCGCCATTCCGGTACCGGCCCCTATGCCGATCTGCTGGCGCGGCGCTTCCTGCAGGCGGCACGCGGCAACGGGCTGACCGAGCGGATCGGGCTGGACTGCACGCGCTTCGCCGTGCCGGCGGAGGCGGACGCGGAACGCGCGCAGATGTCGCTGTTCTAGAGCGGGATGCGTTCGCGTGCGCTCACGCCTTCCGCTCCAGCTCCTTGTTTCCTCGCGCGATTCAGGCATTCGGCGAGCGTGAGCCCGTGCGAACGGAAAATGCTCCAGGGACACAGAAGGAAGGCGTTCTCCTTTCGAGAAAGGAGAACCAGGAAAGCTTTATCCCTTAAGGGCTCCGCGTCCGTGCCAGCCGCGGAGCCCACCGAACAAAGTCATTTTTGCCTGGCGGACTCGGATTTCATAACGAACACCTCCGAGCAGGCTTTGCGGCACCTCTTCGGGTTTCTTCGCCATGGCCCCCGGTTCGGCGATCACCCCAGGTAGTAGCGCAGCACGAGGCTGCGCAGCATGACCGGCGGGACGAGAAGCATCAGGATCAGCACGCCGGCGAGCGCCCAGGGCAGGACCCGCCGGCCGACAGCGGGGAAGCCGGGAACGGCAAGGGCGAGCACCGCGGCAAACGGCAGGAAATAACGGCCCTGCACGCCATCGATGACGGGCTTCCCCACGGGAGTCCATGCCAGATACTCGGCGCCGAAAGTGGCGACGACGCCGAGGACAACCATCCCGGCCGCCGCCCACGGGCGCCACGCCGCCCCCGCTGCGACAGAGAGAAAGGCGCCCCCGAGGACGACCCAGGCCAGGCGGCAAAACCACACCGGCAGTGCCGTATCGAGCCAGCCCAGCTTGCCGATGAACTGCTCCGGATACCCCGGGCCATGCTCCCGCAGCGTCCGGATCGCCAGACGTGGAATGTCCAGCGGATGGCTCAGCAGGCCGCGCAGCTGCGCCCCCGGATCGCTCCACGGAAAATGGGGCATGATCGGGACGATCAACACGATCCAGCCGATGATGCAGCAGGCTCCCAGCCCCATCGCCCAAGCCGTTCCCCGGCGCCGCGGGCAGGCCAGCGCCACCAGCCCCAGCAGGAACAGATGAGTCGGCCGCGCCATGACGGAGGAAACCAGGATGACCATCAGCACGCCGAGTTCCCAGCGCGCGGGAGGCCGGTTCTCGGCGACCAGACGATCGATCCAGCCGACGGCCAGCAGGAGCGACGCCAGCAGCAGGCTGTCCTGGCTGGCGGAGGCCATGAGGGCGACGTTCATGGGCAGGACCGCCAAGGCCAGCAGCACCGGGCGCGTCCGGCAGCTCAGGTGCAGGCCGATGGCGATCAGGAGGCTTCCGACGAGGACATCGACGGCACGGGCCAGCAGCAGCGATGCGACAATACTTCCCCCCGCCAGCCTGGCCGGGATCAGGCTCAAGGCCCCGGGAAGATAGAACACCGGAGGATAGACGGCGGTATTCCCAAACGGCAGCGGCGCGCTCCGGCCGGACCAACGCCATTGCCTGGCCTCGTGCTCGCGCGACAGCGTGTCCTTCTGTTCGAGGTGGAAGGGCACCCCGCTGTACGGCGCCACGGAGGCGAGAATGCCGGGATCGAGCATTCCGCCGACGAGCCCCTCCGCCACAAACTTCCGCCCGATCATTCCGCCGGAGGAAACCTGGGCCATGCGCAGGAAATGATTGGTTTCGTCGGGAACCTGCCAGGGCGGGGTGATCCAGGCCACGGTCAGGCCGACCGCAATGCCCCAGATGAGATAGACCAGGGGAAGCCGCCGGAAAAAGCCGAGTGCCAGCTCCCGCCCCCACGGCAGCAGCGTCCCCGGCCGGCAGGGGACCGTCATGGCACGTCCACCGCGTGCGGCGTGCCCGCCTCGCGGAACAGCACGTATTTCCGCAAGGCGTAGACGACGAAGAAGCTCACGCCCACGGCGGCGATCTTGCCCAGGTGGATGTTGGTGATGCCGACCCGGGCGCAGGCGTAGACCGTGCCGGCACTGACCGCCATGCCGACCAGCCCCGTGAACGCGAAGGCGGCAAACTCGCCCAGGCGATGGCCACTGAGCGGTCCCGCCGCGAAAACGTAACGAATCGCCAGGAAGTAGTTGACGACAAGGCCGATGAAGTAGCCCGCCGCCGCCGCCGCCGGGGGCGGCATGGCCAGCAGGCGGATCAGGGCCACGTAGCTGCCGTAGTCCACCACCAGGCATAACGCGCTGACCGCGAAGTATCGTGCGAACATGGTGTGATATCGCCGGGTCTAGGCCGCGTTCCTGTTTCCCTGTGTGTTCCCGCCCGCCTTTGCCTCCTCCCCGGCCCGCGCCTCTTCGTGGTACTCCGCATCCTCGTTGACCGCCCAGACATCGTATTTCGGCGTGCCGGCAAGGATGTTGCGCACCGTCAGCATCGCGGTCATCATCGCGTGGTCCTGGTTGTTGTATTTGTGCATGCCGTTGCGGCCGACGAAGTGCAGGGCGGGATAGTTCGCGGCGAATTCCTCGCGGACCGCGGCGATGACCGATTTGTAGGTGTCGTCATAGACCGGATAGGCCTTGGGCTGGCGCACCACGCGCCCGCCGACGACCTGTCCGGCCCGGGCCAGGCCGAGGGTCTCCAGCTCGCCGATCGCCATGGCGATCATCTGCTCGTCGGGCATGGTCCACAGGGAATCGCCCTCGAAACAGAAATATTCCAGGCCCAGACAGCCGGAATTCTGGCCGGGAACCATCTCCTCCGACCACGAGGAAAAGTTCTGGATGCGCCCGACCTTCACCGCCTTCTCGTGGATGTAGATCCAGTTGTCGGTGAAGCCGGGGCGGGCGTTCAGCATGATCGCCACGGTGATGAAATCGCGGTAGCCGAGGCCTGCGACCTGCCCCGCGCAGCGCGGCGTCGGCTGCACCGCGGAGACGACCTCGCGCAACGGCGCGGAGGAAATGACATGGCGGGCGAACCAGCTCTCCTGCGAGCCGTCGGCGCGGCGGGTCCGGACTTCCCACAGCGCGCGATCGGCGTGCCAGAGATAGGCCTCGCCCGCGGTGCCCATCTCGACCCGCCCCCCCTGCGCGACGATTTTCGTCCGGGCGGCCTCCCACATCATGCCGGGCCCCTTGCGGGGGTAGCGGAATCTCTCGATCAGGGTCTTGACCACGCCGCCGCGGGAGGACCCGCCCGACCAGCCCAGCGACTTGCGCACGCCCGACCACACCGCCGTCGCCAGGCTCAACCCCTTGATGCGCTGCGCCGCCCAGTCGGCCGACAGCGCATCGCACGACATGCCCCAGACCTTCTCGGTGTAGGTCTTGAAGAAGATGCGGAACAGCCGCTCGCCGAACTGGTTGGCCACCCACTGGTGGAACGAGTGCGGGTCACGCACCGGGAAGAGGCGCGCCCGGAAATAGGACGCCACGCACAGCGTGCTTTCGATCAGGCCAAGATTGCGCAGGGCCTCGAAGGACCGCAGGGGATAGCTGTAGAATTTTCCCTTGTAGAAGATGCGCGAGGAGCGCGGCCGCTCCAGGAAGTCATTCGGCAGGATCTCGCGCCAGAGATCCTCGACCTCGCGGGATTTGGAAAAGAAGCGATGCCCGCCGATGTCGAAAAGATAGTCGCCGCACCGCTCCGTGCGGCTGATGCCGCCGACGTAGTCGGGGCTCTTCTCGAGGACGACAACCTTGCTGGGGCTGTCGCGCGTCAGGAGATAGGCCGCCGTCAGGCCGGCAGGACCGGCGCCCAGGATGAGAACGTCGAAAACCTCGTCCGCCATCACGCCCCTGCCCCGACAGGGCAGCCCCCGCTCCAGGAGAAAGCCCACGAGAACGCAGAATCGCCGCCCAAGCCGCTCAATTCGGACCTTCCTTTGTTGCGAAGGGCCGGAGCCGTCCCGGCCAGGACATTTTCGTTCGCTTCCGTCTTTATGCCATGTCAAAACAGTCTGGCAATATCAGGCGCCGGCAAGTCCGAGCCGGGCGGCCAGGCCGATGCGCTGCAGCTTGCCCGTGGGGCCCTTGGGGATCTCGGCGAGGAAGACCACGCGGCGCGGCACCTTGAAGGCGGCCAGACGCTCGGCGGCGAACCCCCGCAACGTGGCCTCGTCGAGCGCCATGCCCTCGCGCAGCACCACCGCCGCCGCCACCTCCTCGCCGAGCTTCTCGTGCGGCATCGCGAAGGTGGCGACCTGCAGCACCGCGGGATGGTCCATCAGCACCGCGTCCACCTCCAGCGGGGAGATCTTCTCGCCACCCCGATTGATGAGCTCCTTCAGCCGGCCGGAAAGGCGCAGGTAGCCCGCCGCGTCGAGGTGGCCCACATCGCCGGTGCGGAACCAGCCGCTGGTGAAGGCCCGGGCATTGGCCTCGGGATTCGCCTCGTAGCCGGCAAAGACGTTGCGGCCGCGGATGACCACCTCGCCGGTGACGCCGCAGGGCAGCAGGTTGCCCGCGGGGTCCATGATGGCCAGCTCGGGGCCGCCGGACGGCCCCACCGAGCCGGCATAGTGCGGCCGCGGCGGCGGGGGGTTGGCGCAGATCTGGTGCGCCGCCTCGGTCATGCCGTAGGCCTCCAGCATCGGCGCGTGGAAGGTCTCCTCCAGCGCGTGCATCACCTGCGGGGGCATCGAGGAGGAGGAGGAGCGGATCAGCCGCACCCGCGCGCGGGCCAGAATGTCGGGGTGGCGCGGCGCCAGCGGCAGCAGCGCCTGGTGGATGGTCGGCACCGCCGAGAACCAGGTCGGGCGGATCTCGTCGAACCACGCGAAGAAGCGAAAGGCGTTGAACCCCGGCACGCAGCACACCGCGCCCCCGCCGGCCATCGAGCACAGCACCGTCGCGATCAGGCCGTGGATGTGGAACATCGGCATCAGGTTGAGGCAGACGTCGTCAGGAGAAAGATGCAGCACATGGACGATGTGCCAGGCCGAGGCGGTGATGTTGCGGCTGGAAAGCGGCACGATCTTGGGCCGCGCGGTGGTGCCGGAGGTGTGCAGCACCAGGGCGATGTCGTCGGCGGTGTTCTCCTCCGCCGGGCGCGGGGCGGCAGGGGCCGCGGGGGCCTCCAGGGTGAAGGCGCCGGCCACGGCCGGGTCGGGGGTCAGCTCCACGACGGGGATGCCGAGGCGGGCGGCCACCTCGCGGGCGGGGCCCTCCACACCCTTCTGCACGATCAGCGCGCGAGCCCGCAGGTCGGAGAGGGAAAAGGTGAGTTCCTCGGCGCGATAGGCGGGGTTGAGCGGGGCGGCCGTGGCGAAGGTGGCCACCGCGAGCCAGGCCGAGGCCGCCTCCGGGCCGTTGGGCAGCACCATCGCCACGCGATCGTTGCGCCCGATGCCGAGACCGTTGAAGGTGCCCCGGGTGCGCCCGGCGAGGGCGCGCAACGCCCCGTAGGTCAGCGGCGCGCGGCTGGCCCCGTCGCGGGCCGGGGTGAGGATGGCCGGCGCATCGGCCGGATGGCGGGCCAGCAGGTCCGCGACGGTATCGGCAAGGTAGATCGACATCAGCCCGCTTTCCTCCGGCCGTTTCTTCGTGGAAACGCTCCGCGATTAGCCTATTCGCGGGCCCGAGGGGAAGCTTCCTCGTAACGGGGGCTCCAAGAAAGATAAGGAAGGCTTCTTTTTCCTGAAGGAAAAAGAAGCAAAAAGGACTTTTGTTCGTTGGGCTCCGCGCACGACACAGACGCGGAATCCTTAAAGGATGAAGCTTTCCTGGTTCTCCTTTCCCGAAAGGAGAACACCTTCCCTGCTTTCTCGCGAGCGGCCCCGACGATATCAGGCCAGCACATGCACCGCCGCGGCCGACGGCGTGAGGCTGACCACCGTTCCCACCGCGAAGAGGCCGTTCTCGACCGGATTGGGGACTTCCACCAGCCACTCGCCGGCTTGCGCCACCGCGATGCGGTATTCGGCGACATTGCCGAGGAAGGTCGCGCGCACGACCGTGCCGCGCAGCCCCTCCTCCGCCTGCGAGAGACGCACCGCCTCGGGGCGGACCACCAGCGTGACCCGTGTGCCGACGGGGCCCCCCGCGAGGCCGGCTACCGCGAGACGGACGCCCGCCACCGCCACGCCCTGCGCGTCGAGAACCTCCGCCGCGACGAAATTCGCGCGGCCGATGAAGCCGGCCACGAAACGACTGGCAGGATGAGCGTAGATCTCGTGCGGCGTGCCGCGCTGCGCGACGGCCCCGGCGTTCATGACGACGATCTCGTCGGAGATGCTCATCGCCTCGGCCTGGTCGTGGGTGACATAGACGCTGGTGATGCCCACGCGCTGCTGCAACTCGCGGATCTCGCCACGCATCTGCTCACGCAGCTTGGCATCGAGATTGGAGAGCGGCTCGTCGAAAAGCAGCACGCGCGGCTCCATGACGATGCAGCGTGCCAGCGCCACGCGCTGCTGCTGGCCGCCGGAAAGCTGGCTCGGCGCGCGGCGGGCGAAACCGCCCAGACCGGTCAGCTCCAGCACACGCTCCACGCGCGTGGCGATCTCGGCGCCGGAGAGGTGGCGCAGGTGCAGGCCGAAAGCGACGTTCTCGAAGACGTCGAGATGGGGAAAGATGGCGTAGGACTGGAACACCATCGCGGTGTCGCGCCGGTTGGGCGGCATCTCGTTCATGCGCCGGGTCCCGAAGAAGATATCGCCCGAGGTGGGCTCCTCGAAGCCGGCGATCATGCGCAGCAGCGTGGTCTTGCCGCAGCCGGAAGGACCGAGCAGCGTGACCAGCCGGCCCGCGCCGATCTCCAGCGAGACGTCCTTCACCGCCGCGACGGTGCCACCCTCGGGGCTGGCAAAAACCTTGTTGAGATGGGCAATCGTGATGCTGTCGGTCATGCGGGTCTCACCATCGCGGTATGACGGCTCCAGCGCCGCAGAAGAAGGCTGATGATGCCGATGGCGACCAGCACGAGGGCGATCACCACCACGCTGAAGGCGGCCGCGACGCCGAGCCGGCCGGAGCCGACCTGGTTGAGAATCTGCACCGTCATCAGGTTCCAATGGGCGGAAACGAGGAAGATGGCAGCGCTGATCGCCGTCATCGCGCGCACGAAGGCGTAGATCAGCCCTGAGAAGAAGGCCGGCGCCAGCAGCGGCAGCGTGACCTTGCGGAAGGTGGTGATCCCGTCGGCGCCGAGGTTCTGCGCCGCCTCCTCGATGGAGGGATCGATCTGGCGCAGCACCGCGATTCCCGACTGGATACCCACCGGCATGTAGCGGAACACGAAGCACAGCACGAGGATGCCGAGCGTGCCGGTGAGCACCAGCGGCGGCGCGTTGAAGGCCAGGATGTAGCCGATGCCCACCACCGTGCCCGGCACGGCAAAGGGCAGGATGGCCCCGAACTCCAGAGCGGTACGGCCGGGAAAACGCCGGCGCACCACCAGGAAGGCCACCAGCATGCCGAGCACGCCGCTCACCGGGGTGGACAGCACGGCGACCACCAGCGTGTCCTTCACCGACTGCAGGCCGACATCGAACACATAGGCGAAATGCGCGAGCGTGGGCGTGTAGTTGAAGCCCCACACCCGGGTGAAGGCCCCGACGAGGATGACCGCGTAGAAGGAGGCCACCAGCAGCGCGAAGGCCACGACGAGGCCCCAGAGAATCCATTTCGTGACCGGTCCAACGACCTTGCTGGTCGAGGTGGCGGGCTTGCCGGTGACGGTAATGTACTGCCGCTTCGCCAGATAGTACCGCTGGAGCGCGAAGGCGGTCAGCGAGGGGACCAGCAGCACGATGGCCAACGTGGCGCCGCGCGCGAGGTTGAAGGAGCCGGTGATCTCCAGATACGCCTGCGGCGCCAGCATCGGGAAGGAAGCGCCTGCCAGGACAAGGGGATTTCCGAAATCGGCCATCGATTCGATGAACACGACGAGGAAGGCGCTGGCGATGCCTGGCAGCGACAGCGGCAGGCTGACACGGCAGAATGCCTGCCAGCGCGTGGCCCCGATGTTGAGCGCGGCGTCCTCCAGCGTGGGGCTGATCGCGGCCAGCACGCCGCGCAGCGACAGATAGGCGATCGGCGCGAAGGTGAACACCTGCGAGAGCACCACGCCATGAAAACCGTAGATGGAGAAATCATCGAGGCCGAGGACCTGGCGGGTGACGAGGCCGTTGAAGCCGAAAAGAAACACGATCGAAACGGCAGACACAAATGGCGGCGAAACGATCGGCAGAATGGTGACGTAGTGCAGCAGGGTCCGGCACGGCACGTCCAGGCGGGTCAGCACGAAGGCGGCGAGATAGCCGAGCGCCGTGCCGAGCACGCCCACCAGCAGCCCCACGCCGAGGCTGTTGACGAGCGCGTTGCGGTAGAGGCGGCGTCCGGCGAGGTCGAGGTAGGTCGCCCCCGTCCAGGCGCCGTCGGCCTGGAAGCTCGCCAGCAGAACCCGCAGCAGCGGATAGACGACGAAGACGGCGATCGCCAGCGCGATCCCCGCCAGCAGCGCCAGAAGCAGCGGGTCGCGGGCGAGAATCCGCAGTTCGGCCCGGGCGCGGCGCGTCATGCCGACGCCCTACTGGCCCAGCACCTCCTTGGTCCAGCGCTCGACCAGGCGCTGCTTGTTCTTCGCGGCGAAGGCCGGGTCCTCGGGGACCAGCTTGATCGTGTCGAGCGCGGGCACGCCGGTGCCGGCGCCGACATCGGGGCGCACGGGCAGGAAATAGGTCTTCGTGGCACTCAGCGCCGCCTGTCCTTCCCGGGAGGTCATCCAGTCCACCAGCTTGCGGGCCTCGGCGACATGCGGCGCGCCCTTGAGGATCGACATCGAGGCCACCTCGTAGCCCACGCCCTCCTTGGGGAAGACCACCTGCACCGGATAGCCCTCGTCGGCGAGCTTGAGAAAGCCGGGGGTGAACTGGATGGCGAGCGGGGTCTCGCCCACGCCGAGCGCGCCGCTCGGGGCGGTGCCGCTCTGGGTGTAGGTCTGGATGTTGGGGCTGATGGCCTTGAGGAAGGCGAAGGCGCCGTCCTCGCCGCGCTCGCTGATGAGGGTGAGGATGACCGAATAGGCCGTGCCCGAGGACTGCGGCGAGGGCATCTGGATGAGGCCCTTGTAGACGGGGTTCTTGAGGTCCTCCCAGGAGGCCGGCAGCGGGGCCTTGCGGCGCTGGAGAATGTCGGTGCGCACGCCGAAGGCCAGCGGGTTGGTGTAGATGGCGTACCAGAAACCCTCCGCGTCCTTGAACTGGGCCGGCAGGGCGGCGGCGTTGGCGGTCATGTAGGGTTCGGTGAGGCCGCGCTCCTTGGCGATGATGTGGTTCTCGCTCGGGGCGCCGAACCACACGTCGGCCTGCGGGCGGGCCTTCTCGGCCTCGATGCGCGAGAGCGCCGGGCCGGAGGAGAGGAACACCATCTGCACCGGCACGCCGCTCGCCTTGCCGAAGGCGTCGAGCAGGTGCCGGGCGTTCTCCTCGTCAACGCTGGAATAGACCGTCAGTGCGTGGGCGGTGCTGAGGGTGAGCAGCGAGGCGAAGGCGGCGGCAAGCAGGGTCCTGCACGGAAGTCGCATGGTTTTCCTCCCTCTTTGCCGCCCCTTCTACCACTGTCATGGAAGTGTCACAATTGGCGGGCGCCGGGGACTCAGCCCAGTCGCCACACGCCGAGCCGGGCCGCGCCATGGGACCGCTCGGCGAGCAGGGTGCCGGGCGAGGCCAGCGCCTCCCCGCGCGCCACCTCGGTGACGGCGACGGCGCCGGGAGCGATCCACCCTGCCCCGGCCAGCGCCGCCAGGGCCCGTGGGATCAGCTCCCGGCCGTAGGGCGGGTCGAGAAACAGCAGGCCGCAGGGGAGGCCCGGCGGCGGGGCGGTGACGTCGCGGGCGAACAGGCGCGCGTTGGCGCGGCAGGCGGCGATGTTGGCCCGCAGCGCCGCCAGGGCCGCGGGGTCGGTCTCGAAGAACACCCCTTCCGCCGCGCCGCGCGAGAGAGCCTCCAGGCCCAGCGCGCCGGTCCCGGCGAAGGCGTCCAGCACGCGGGCGCCCTCGAGCAGGTCGCGCCCACCCCAGGGAGCGTGCAGCAGCATGTCGAACAGCGGCTGGCGCACCCGCTCGGCGGTGGGACGCGTGGCCTGGCCCGGCGGGGCCACGAGAGTCCGGCCGCGCCAGGCGCCCGCGACGATTCTCATAAGTGGCGGGGCTTCATCCGCCGAGCTGCTCGCGCAGCACCTTGGCGGGAACCTCCTCCACCGCCTCGCGCGGCAGCTGGCCGAGCTGGAAGGGGCCGTAGCTGACGCGGATCAGCCGCGAGACCTGGAAGCCGAGATGCGCCATCACGCGGCGCACCTCGCGGTTGCGGCCCTCGCGCAGGGCCACGGTGAGCCAGGAATTGTCGCCCTTGCGCGCGTCCAGCGCCGCCTCGATGGGGCCGTACTGCACGCCCTCCACCGTCACGCCGCGGGCCAGGGACGCCAGCATCTTCGGTTCCGCCGTGCCGAAGATGCGCACCCGGTAGCGCCGCACCCAGGCGTTGGAGGGCAGCTCCAGGCGGCGGGCCAGGGCGCCGTCGTTGGTCAGCAGCAGCAGGCCCTCGGAGTTGAGGTCGAGCCGGCCCACCGAGATGACGCGCGGCAGCTGCGCCGGCAGGTGCTCGAACACCGTCGGGCGGCCCTGCGGGTCATGATGGGTGGTCACCAGTCCCGGCGGCTTGTGGTAGCGCCACAGGCGGGTGCGGTCCGGGGCGTCCACCGGGGCCCCGTCCACCACCACCAGATCGCCGGGGGCGACGAAGGTGGCGGGCTGGGTGACCGGGGCGTTGTTGAGGCGCACCCGACCCTCGGCGATCATTTTTTCCGCCTCGCGGCGGCTCGCCACCCCGGCGCGCGCCAGCCACTTGGCGATGCGCTCGCCGCCGGTCCCCGCTTCGGAGGGAGGAGCATCGCTCATCGCGCCGCCGCCACCAGCGCCTCGAGGATGCGCCGGTCGCCGGGGCCGATGAGGTATTCGGGATGCCACTGCACCCCCAGGCAGAACTTGCGCGTCGGGTCCTCGATGGCCTCGATCACCCCGTCGGGGGCACGGGCCGAGACGCGCGCCCGCGGGCCGGCGTCGCGCACCGCCTGATGGTGGGCGGAGTTGACCGCCATGCGCGCCAGGCCGGTGATGGCGGCGAGTTGCGTGCCCGGCACGATCTCCACCTCGTGGCCCGGCTCGTGGCGCGGGTTGGGCTGCTCGTGGGCCAGCGCCCCCGGCACCGCGTCGGGGATGTGCTGGATCAGCGTGCCGCCCAGCACCACCGCCAGCACCTGCTCGCCCCCGCAGATGCCCAGCACCGGCATGCCCCGCTCCAGCGCCGCATGGATCAGCGCCAGCTCGGCCCGGGTGCGGCCCTCCTTCAGCGTGACCGCGGGATGGCGCGCCGTCTCGCCGTAGAGCGCGGGATCGACATCGAAGCCGCCGCCGGTGACCAGCAGCGCGTCGACGCGGTCGAGCAGGTCGCCGGCCAGCGCCGGCAGGTGCGGCAGCGCCAGCGGCACCCCGCCACAGGCGGCCACAGCCTCGGCGTAGTTGGCGCGCACGGCATACCAGGGATATTTCGACCAGCCGCCGGGCTTCTCGGAATCCAGCGTCAGGCCAATCGCGGGGAGCTTGCTCATGGGACCTTGCTAGCGCCACGCGGGGGAAGGGAGCAAGAAGCGATCATGCACACGCCGCACCAGAAAAACGGCTCCCCCCCCGCCAGCTCCGCGTCCCCGATGGAGCAGGCCCTGGCCGAGGCGCGGGCAGCGGCGGCACGCGGCGAGGTGCCGGTGGGCGCGGTGGTGGTGGGCCCCGACGGGGTGGTGCTGGCGGCGGCCGGCAACCGCACCGAGGAGCTGGCCGACCCCTCCGCACATGCCGAGATGCTGGCCCTGCGCGCGGCGGCGACACGGCGCGGGGTGCCGCGCCTGCCGGAATGCGACCTGGTGGTGACACTGGAGCCCTGCCCGATGTGCGCCGCGGCGATCGGGCTGTTCCGCATCCGCCGGCTGGTGTTCGGCGCCTACGACCCCAAGGGCGGCGGGGTGGAACACGGACCGCGCCTCTACGCCGCCCCTGGCGCACAGCACCGCCCGGAGGTGGTGGGCGGCGTGCGCGAGCGCGAGGCGGCGGCGCTGCTCAGCACGTTCTTCGCGGCACGGCGCGAGGACCCCTAGCAAGGCAAGGCGTTCTCCTTTCGGGAAAGGAGAACCAGGAAAGCTTTATTCGTTAAGGCGCTCGCTTCCTGCATCCAGAATGTTACGAATACGGAACGTTATGGGCGCAGATTCGCGCCGCGCGAGTCAGGCAAATTTGACGGGGGAACCTGGCACCGGCGGGGGAGCGCTGGGCTTGGGGTCGGGGCGCTGCGCGCAAGGAAGAGGATCGCCCCACTGGGGCGGGATGAGGA
>CALNAL010000087.1 GCA_937874445.1 uncultured Acetobacteraceae bacterium
TCCCCCCCCTCCACCTCACGGTTTCCAGATGCGCCCGGTCCCGTCCTCCGTCATTGCCGCCCCAGAGCACAACTGCACGTTGTGCCCGCGCTTGGCTGCCTTCCGCGAGGCCAATACCCAGGACAATCCGGAGTGGTTCAACGCCCCGGTCCCCAGTTTCGGCCCCGTCGAGGCACAACTCCTGATTGTCGGCCTGGCGCCCGGCCTGCGCGGCGCCAACCGCACCGGCCGTCCCTTCACCGGGGACCACGCCGGCATCCTCCTCTACAACACGCTGCTGAAGGTCGGCTTCGCCGAGGGCGAGTACCGTGCCGCGCCCGATGACGGGCTGACGCTGAAAAACACCCGCATCGTCAACGCGGTACGCTGCGTCCCGCCGGCCAACCTGCCGGAGCCGGCCGAGGTCTCGGCCTGCAACGCCTTCCTGCGCAGCGAGCTGGCCGGCCTGACCGCGCTGCGGGCGGTCCTGGCCCTGGGCGTCCTGGCCCATGCGGCGGTGCTGCGCGCCTGCGGCATCCCGCTCACGCGCATCCGCTTCCGCCACGGCGCGGTCCATGAGCTGCCCGACGGCCTGCTGCTGGCCGACAGCTACCACGTCAGCCGCTACAACACGAACACCGGCCGCCTCACCGAGGCGATGTTCGTCGCGGTGATGGAAGACCTGCGGACCCGTCTCGGCACGCCGGCGGCGTAGCGCCCCTACCAGGGCACGGTGCGGCCCTGGTAGTCGAGATATTCCAGCCCCGGCCGTCCGCGCTTGCCGAGCAGAACCTCCACCAGACCGGGAACGCTCTCCTCGAGGGTCAGCCGCGCCTGCGGGCCTCCCAGCTCGGTGCGCACCCAGCCCGGCGCCATCAGCACCAGGGCATGGTCCGTCCCGGCCTGGCGGGCCGCGAAGCTGCGCATGAACATGTTCAGCGCCGCCTTGCTACCGCGATAGACCTCGCGCTCGCCGCTCACGTTGGCGCCGACACTCCCCTGCCCCGACGACATCACGCCGATCAGCCCGTCAGGCGTCACGCAGGGCTCCAGGCTCTCGACCACCCGCATCGGGCTGAGGGCGTTGGTGACCATGACGTGGACGAAGTCGTCGGTCGCCACCTCGCCGATCGTCTGGGTCGGGTCGCGGTTGGTGGTCCCGGCGTTGACGAACAGCATCTCGAACCGCCGCCCCGCCAGGCGCCGGCGCAGCGCCGCGATCTGCCCGGGGTCGCAGATGTCCAGGGTCTCGATCTCGACCCGCCCGGGGCAGGCCTGCGCCAGATCGTGCAGCCGGGTCTGTCCGCCGCGCACCGTGCCGAGGACGTTCCATCCTCTCTTGAGGAATTCGGCCGCCATGGCGTGGCCGAGACCGCGGGAGGCGCCGACGATCAGCAGGGTCGGCCGGGGCGGATCGTTTCGCGAAAGGGACATGGATTCGATCGCTTCCATCGTTGAAACCATCCTGCATATGGCCCCCGCGCCCCCTTGCGCCAGACGCACAGGATACAATCGATGTTTGCACCCGGCGCTATGCCCGCCGGCGCCGGCGAGGGATTCGTGGAACTTCTGGCCGCGCCGCTGCCGCCGGGGGGAGCTTCAAGGAAGCGAGGAAGTCTTCTTTTCCTGAAGGAAAAGAAGCAAAAGGACTTTATTCTTTTGGCT
>CALNAL010000088.1 GCA_937874445.1 uncultured Acetobacteraceae bacterium
GGTGCCGGCGGACCACGCCCTCGGGCCAAGCGCTCCTCTCCGAGCCCGACCCGGCGGTCGTCAGCCGCGCGCTCACCGAGGCGTCCGCTGTCGTCGACAGCTACCTGCGCCGCCGCTACCAGACCCCCATCACCAGCGACGAGCCGGAGATCACGCGCGCTGCCGCGATCCTGGCGCGCTACGACCTGGCGCACGGCGACGATCGCCAGCCCAGCCAGCAGATGATCGACGAGCGCGCCGACGTCGTGAGCTGGCTGAAGGGCATTCGCGACGGCACCATACTGCTCGATCTCGATGCCGTTTCGTCCTCGGAGGAAAGCCAGGCCGTCGCCCAGACGCGCGTCGAGGCGTGGCACACCAATGCGCGGCCGGCAGGCTGGGGCGGCGTGGGATGAGCACCACCACGTCGGCCGCTATCGGTGCGCCTACTGCGCCCGCCAATGAGTTGAGCGCCACCTTTGCAGGGATCAAAGCGCAACTCCGGCTCGTCTTTCCGGAGACGCTGTTCGGTTTCCGCGTCATCCCCGCGACGCTCACCCGCAAGGTCTGGACCGAGCTGACCAGTCGCACGCCGGTGGTGATGTTGGGCTGGGATGGCTTCCGCCCGCAGGAGCCGGCGAGCCGCCGGTTCTCCGGGGCGTCGGGATGGGGCGTCTTTGTCGTCACCCGCAACGCGGGAGGACCGGCGCCGCGACTGCTGGGCGACGCGCGCGGGCCCGGTTTACTCGACATGGTGCGCGCGGCCATCGCCGTGCTCGCCGGCCACACCCTCAAAGACATCGGCACGATCACCGTCAAATCGGCCTCGCAGCTGACCAGCGAGGAGTGGGACATGGAGGAGCTGGCCGTCGCCCGCATCACCATCGAGGTGGGCGACACCCTGCTGGCTTCCGGTGACGATCTCGCGCCGCTCTCCACCGACGGCATCCTGCGCCGGATTGGCATCGGTTGGGATTTCGCGCCCGACCTGCTGACCGACGAGCTGCCGATCGCGCAGCCAGCCGCGCCGCCGCGTGTGGGGGCGATCCGCTGGGACGCCTGGTATGCGCCCGGCTCCGCCCTCACCGCTGCCGTGGCCGCCGATCTGAGCCCCGAAGAGTATCAGGCCCGGCTGCCCTTCTTCGCGAGCGTCGGCAGCGATGGCAGCGCCACCCTCGATCCATCGCTGTGGGGCACCGGCGTGCCGTCGGTGATGGACACCGAGATCATGGTCGCGGTGCAGGCCGGTCTCTCGTTCTGGGCCTTCCTCGGCCATGCGCCGACGGCGCCCGAAAGCACCGCGCTCAACCTCTATCTCGCGTCCAGCCTGCGTTCAAAGCTCGGTTTCTGCCTCATCGAAGACGCCACCGATCTGTGGGCCGGCGGGGCGGCCACCGTCTCGTTCTCCGACGTCGTCGCCAAGGTTCAGCAGGCCGGCTATGTCACCGTGCTCAATGGGCGGCCGCTGATCTTCATCCTCGACCCCGGCGCGGCGGCGACGGAGGAAACCTTCGGAGGCACGGCGGGGCTCGGCGCGGTGATGGCCGATCTGCGGCGCGCCGTGCAGGCGGCGTGCGGCCGGCTCCCCTATCTCGTGATCCAGTGCCCCGAGCTGCTCCGCGCCGGCGTACTGATGCGCGAGGCCGGCTTCGATGCTGTGGGCGCCTATGCGGTGCCGCCGTGGCCGATCGTCACCCAGACCTATACCTGGCTCTGCTCGGCCCTGGAGAACTGGTGGCATATCGCCGCTGCCCAGGGGTTGCCGGTGGTGCCCCCGCTGATGGCGGGCTGGGACCCGAGCCCGCGGCGTACCACGCCGAATGCGCTGTTCGGCACCGAGAGCACCGATCCCCAATCGCTGATCACTCACGTCACCGCGGAGCAGATCGCCGCCCATGTGCAGGACGGCCTTTCCTGGATGGCGGCGCACCCGCGCCATGCCGAGGCCGGGATTGCCCTGCTCTATGCCTGGAACGAGCACGACGAGGGGGGCTGGATCGAGCCGACCTACATGGCTGACGAGCCCCTCGGCGACACCTCGCGCCTCGCCGCCCTGGCGGACGTCCTGAAAGGAAATTGCTGATGGCCACCATCGTCGTCACCGCCGCGCCCGGCCGGCGCGTGCGCCTTTCGCCCAGTCAGGTGCTGGAACCGGGCCGGCAGATGACGTTGCCGCTCACCGTCTTCGTGATGCGCCGTCTCGCCGCCGGCGACCTGGTGGAGGTGAGTGCCAGCTCCGCGAGTGCCCCCTCGGCGAGCGCCTCTTCTGCGAGCACGGGCGGCGACGCCGGCACTTCCACGAACAGCAGCAGCGGGAGCAAGTAAATGTCCGGCACGCAGAGCCGCAGCGCGTTCAACCTGACCGAGATCCCGTCCGACTATCGGGTGCCGGGCACCTACGTGCAGGTTGGCGCCGATTATTCGCAGGCCGGCCTGTTCGACTATCCCGCCCGCGCACTGATCGTGGGCCAGATGCTTGCCTCCGGCGCCGCCACCTCGGGCCAGATCTACAAGCTGGAAAGCGCCACGCAGGCGATCTGGCTGTTCGGCCCCGGCTCGATGGCCGCGCGCATGGCCGCCGCCTTCCGCACCGCCAACCCGACGATGCCGGTGGATATCGTGGGGCTCTCCGACGCCGCGGCCGGCGCGGCCGCCACCGGCCCCATCACGGTCGCGCGCATTCCCGTTACCAGCGGCGAGATCGTGCTTCCGATCGCCGGGCAGAGCGTTTCGGTGGACTTCAACGTCGCCACCATCACCACCACCACCCAGCTCGCCAGCGCCATCGCCGCTGCCATCAACGCCGTGGCGAGCCTGCCAGTCACGGCCACCTCTGCGGCCGCCGTGGTGACGCTGACAGCCAAGCACAAGGGCGCGGCGGGCAACGACATCGCCTATCAGACCCCCTCCTGGCCCGCCACCGGCGCGCTCAACGAGCTGAATATCACGGGCTCGTCGACGGGCAGCCCCACCTCGCTACTCTCGGGCGGCACGAGCAATCCGAGCATCTCCACGGTGTTCGCGGCCGTTGCCGGCACCTGGTATACCGACATCGTGATGGGCTGGGCGGACGCCGCCAACCTCGCCGCGCTCTCCACCGAAGCCGACCGCCGCTACGGCGCGATGGTCCATCAGGATGCCACGGCCTATGTCGCGGGGCAGGGCACCTACGGCACGCTGCCTACCCTCAACAGCGCGGTCAACGGAAAGAACATCACCGGCCCCGGCGAAACCGCGATGCTCTCGCCGCCGTGGGAGGTCGCAGCCTCCTATGCCGGCATCGCGGCCGCGGCCCTCAACGACGATCCCGCGCGCCAGCTGCGCGGCCTGACGCTGCCCGGCATCGTGCCCGCCGATCCCTACGACCGCTTCACGCCCGACGAGCGCAACGCGATGCTGCACGACGGCTGGAGCACGCTCACCACCGCCAACGACAACACGGTGGCCATCGAGCGCGCCATCTCGATGTATCTGACGACGAACTTCGGATACGCCGACACCGCGTGGCTGGACATCAACAAGTCCAAGGTGATGAGCCGCATCCGCTACGACTTCCGGGCCTACATGGACACGGTCTGGCCGCGCGCGAAGCTCACCGATGACGGCTCGATGGCATCTGAATACGACAGCACCATCGCCACGCCCACCCGGCTCAAGGCGAGCTGGATCGCCCGCTCGGCGATTTACGAAAGGAATGGTTGGATCGAGGAAAGCGCCACCTGGGGCCAGCAGGCCCTCTTCGAGCGCGACCCAAACAACGATGATGGCGTGTTGGCGAAGCTGCCGGTGAAGATCGTCGGCAACCTCATCACGCTGGAAGTCGCGCTGAACTTCATGGTCTGACTTTCGTTCTAACGCGCGATTGATCGCACTTCAGGAGGCCGTTTGTGGGACAAGCTCTTGGCGTTATCGACGCCATCTACAGGGGTATGAAAATTCCGCTGGAGAAGGGCGCAAAATTCAACCCGGGTGGCTACAAGCAGAACCCGGTCATCGCCGGAGGCCAAGTGTACTACAGCCGGGAGCCGGTGGCATCCCAGCTGACTGGCACCACCGTGCTGAAGAAGGGGCAGAAACTCGCTGACCTCGTGCCCACCGGTGAAGGCGAGCTGCAGGTGCTCTGCGACACTGGCCAGACCTTCGTGGTGCCCGATGCATTTCGCACCGAGGTGCCGGACCTCACCGGTGGTGAGGGCGGCAAGATCGAGCTGAAGTTCCAGGGCTCGGCTGCAACGGAGTTTTCATGATGGTCAAACACATTCCCACCGATCCCGCCGATCCCGCCGTGCCCGAAGAGGACGTCATCTACGAGGAGGCGCCCCGGACCGCGTCCGACGATGTGGTGCACGAGGATGAGGCACCCGAGAAGGGCCTACCGCCGCGCGCTCAGCGCCAGGGCGACGGCAGCTACATCCTGCCGCTGCGCGTGCCCGTGGTACTGCACGTGCAACGCGCCGGCCAGGCGGTGCAGAACCGCTCGTTCAGCGAAGTCCGGTTCTACCGCATGACCGGCGCCGACCTGATGGCCGTCACCGCCAGCAGTTCCGAAACATCGCTCGCCACCGCCTTCACGCGGTCGAGCCGGCTCAATCCCGCGGTCGCCACCAAGCTCTTCCAGAAGATGGACGGCGCGGATGCGGCGGATGCGAGCACTATCATCGGTTTTTTCTTCGGCGGTGGGGCGAAGACTGGCCGGTAACGCTGGCCGCCCTGGCACGCTACTACCGCTGGCCGCAGGCCGAACTGCTCGCGCT
Source organism: uncultured Acetobacteraceae bacterium (assembly GCA_937874445.1). Classification (GTDB taxonomy): domain Bacteria; phylum Pseudomonadota; class Alphaproteobacteria; order Acetobacterales; family Acetobacteraceae; genus Rhodovastum. The sequence goes on from CALNAL010000088.1 coordinate 4,734, forward strand.
GGATGACCGGAAGGCCGACTTTTGGATGGCGGCGGCCAACAAGGTGATCCAACTGGCCAAGGAGCACGCTGATGGCTGACGCCGGCACGATGGAAGCCCAGCTGACCCTCAAGTTCGAGGATCTGGTCAGTCCCGCGCTCAAATCCCTGCTGGAGAAGTTCGCGCAGCTGCGTCAGCTCGGCGAGCGGCTTGGCCTGGGTGGCCTGCCGAAGGGGGCAAAGGCCGTCTCCGAGTTGACGCAGCAGACGACCAGGCTCAATCGCGAGATGGAGACGGTCGGCTCTTCGGCGGGCAAAGCACTCGGCAAGATCGAGAGTGTCTGGACGCGTCTGAAATCGGCAATGGGCCTCGCCTCGCGCGAGACCGAGCAGCTCAACAAGCGGCTCAACCAGGCGGGCGGAAGAGGCGTGGTGCAGCGTAGCGGAGCGCTCGCCAATGCCGTGGGCGCGGCCGTCTCCGGGGCCACCTTCCTTGCTCCCATCGAGGCCTCCGCCGACTACGACTTCAAGCTGCGGCATACCGCCATAACCGAAGGGTTCTCCGGCCAAGGCGCGGAAGACGAGATCAAGCGCCTCGGCAAGATGTTTCAGAAGGAGGCACTGGAGACGGGGCAGTCCTCGACATCGATCGCCGCGGCCTTCCAGGATCTAATCCAGTCGGGCCTGACGCGCGAGCAGGCCGAGGGGGTCATCGGCGCCCATTCGCGTGCTGCCACCGCGTACGGCATCGACCCGGAGGCCATGGGGCATGCCGTGTTCGCGATGCGGAAAAACATGGGCATCGACGACGAAACGATGCAGCAGGCGCTTGGTGGACTCGCACAGGCCTCGAAGGAAGGTCTGTTCAAAATGGGCGACTTCAGCGCCTACCTGACCGGGCAGAGTGGACAGGCCGCCGCTCTCGGCATGACGGGGCTGAAGGGAGTCGGCGATCTGGCGGCACTGAACGAAGTGGTCAGCCAGCGCACCACCGATCCGGCACAGGCCGGCCAGTGGGTGGCGTCCGCGCTCGGCTACATCAACACGCCCGCCACGGCACACTCCTTCAAAAAAGCCGGCATCGATCTCAACGGCGAGATGCGCAAGAACATGGCCGGCGGCATGAACCAGTTCGACAGCTTCCTGAAGATCATCAAGGACGCAACAAACGGCCTAACGGGCCGTGCCCGGTCTGAAAAACTCGGGGCGATGTTTGGCCGCGGCGAAGAGCGTCAAGTCTGGCAGGCTGTCCTCGACATGCAACAAGAATTCGAGGAACGCCGCCAGAAATATGCGGGCGTCTCGAAAGAGCAGGCCGGCACTGACTTCAACACGGCATTCCAGGGCGTAGGCGTGCAGATGACGATGCTGAAGGAGACGACGTTGCAAATCACGCGCGCCTTCGGCGACGAATTCGTACCCGTGCTGCGGGTGGTCAACACCGGCCTCGGCAAGATGCTCGGCCTCGTCCAGTGGGCGAAGCAGGAATGGCCGCAGACCACGCACTACATCATGATGGGAACCGGCGCGATCATCGTGCTGGCCGCGGCGCTGGGAGCGGCTGCCTTCGTCGTGCCGATCCTGTCCGCCGGCTTCGGCGTACTGGCTTCGGTGCTCGGCGTGGTGTTTTCCCCCATCACGCTGGTGATTGCCGCCATCGCCGCCGTCGCCGCCCTGGCCTACCTGATCTACGAGAACTGGGACAGGGTCGGCCCCTGGTTCCGCGAGCTGTGGGACGGGATCGTGGCGCGCTTCCAGCAGACCGTCGCCGAATTTGCCGCCGCCGGACGTGCCGTGGTCGATGCGATCAAGGCGGCCTTCGACGGGCTTGTGGAATGGTTCTCCGGCCTGTGGAGCCAGATCGCCACGAAATTCAAAGAGATGGTGATGGGGCCGCTCTCCGCGCTGAAAAACGGATGGGTCGGCCGCCAGCTTGGAATTGCCGACAAACCCGATGCCCAGCCGGGTCAGCCGGGCCAGGGGGGCGCCACGCCCGATGCCAGTGCGGCTGCCGTGGCAGGAGCGAACCGCCCGCAGGTCAACGTGCGCGTGGATCACGCGCCGCCGGGAACCACTGTCGAGACGACCGGCGACGGCGACGTGATGCACGATCCGAACGCCGCCAAGGACTTTGCCGGACCGTTCGCCGGCATCCCCTGATGGTCGATTTCGTCTCCTTCGCCGACGCCCCGCTCGACGCCTGGATCGGCGGCATCCCGTTCCTCTATCTCGATGCCGATGACCTGCCCGGCCGGCGCGTTCTGCGCTTCATGTATCCGGGCAGTGACGTCCCCGACTTCCAGGACATCGGGCGCGAAGACGGCCCGCTGCGCATCACCGGGATGGTGGTCGGCGACGACTGGATTAGCCAGGCCAACGCGCTGCGCGACCTGTTCGCGACGCCGGGCCCGTACACGCTCGTCCACCCGTGGCTCGGCACGTTCCTGGTGATGCCCGCGGACAAGCCGCGGTTCAGCGACAGCCAATCCACCCTCCGCGCTACCAAGTTCGAGTTGTCGCTGTGGCGCTACTGGCCAGCGCCGATGATGCTGGCCAGCACCTATGCCAGCCTGATCTCCGAGATGGAGGCCCTGCGCGACGCCATCGATGCGGTGCTGGCCATCGTCCTGGCTCCGGCCGCACTCATCGTCTCGGCGCTGGCGATCGCGCAGGCGTTCGTGGCGCAGGTAGTCGGGTGGGTCGCCAGCGCCGTTCTGGGCGGCCTCGCCACTGTGGTGGCCACCGGGCTCGACGTGTTGGTCGCCGCCGAGAGCCTCTACACCTCGGCCACCTATGCAACCTCGCTCGCAGAGGCTCTGGCCGAGCCCTTCGTGGAACTGGCCGATGCCTCGAACCCGGAGGAACCGGCGGCGATCGGGCCTGGCACCGCCGCGGTCACCACCACGCCGATCGACGGACGCGAGACCGCGACGGCCATGTTGAGCGTGGCCAGCGCCGCCGCCACGCAGAGCATTGCCGGTGAGCCGGCCCCCGTTCTGGCGATCGCAGTGCAGGTCTATGCGCTCTCCTATGCCTGCGTCACGGCCTCCGATATCGACTTCACCGATGCCACCGAGGCCACCACCTGGCGCGACAGGATCGCCACGGCGCTCGACACCGCTGCCGCCGCCGCCGGCACCGCCGCCGCCGATGCCTCCGATACGCCCACCGCCGTGGCCCTCGGCGCGCTCTGGCAGCAACTCGCCACCGCGCGCCAGGCCTGGTTCGCCGACATGAACGCGGTGATCGGCCGGCTTCCGGCGGTGCAGACCCTGACGCTACCGGGCGGCGGCGCCTCGGTCTGGCTGGTGGCGCAGTATCTCGCCGGCGACGATCCCACCACGCTGATCGCCACCGTCGAGACCATCGTCAGCCGGAACGCGCTCACCAGCCCGGCCACCGGCGGCACCATCGAGGTGCTCGAGTCATGACAGTCGAGAGCGGGCGCGTCGCGCTCATCATCGACGGCCGTGTGTTCGATCGCTGGACCAGCGTGGACGTCGGGCGCGACCTGCGCGAGATCGCCGGCACCTTCTCGCTGCGGCTGCTCGACAAGGGGCGGTTCCCTGGCGCCACGGCGCCGCGCATCAACCGCGGCGATGCCTGCACTGTCGCGATCGACGGAGAGACGGTGCTCTCTGGCTGGATCGATGTGGTGGAGATCAACGAGGAGGGCGACACGCTCGACATGAGCGTGCAAGGCCGCGACGTCACCGGTGACCTGGTGGACAGCGCCGCCGCGCCCGATGGGCCGGCCGAGTATCGCAATATCGACCTGCTCGCCTTCGCCACCGCCATCTGCAAGCCCTTCAGCATCCCGGTAAAGGCCGACATCGACGTGGGCGCTCCCTTCGACACCCTCTCGCTGCAACCTCACGACAAGGCGCTGGAGGCGATCGAGAGCGCGGCCCGGCAACGTTCCGCCCTGGTCACTTCCGACGGCGTGGGCGGGCTGCTGCTGACGCGAGGGGGCATCACGCGCGCGCCCGCCTCGCTGGTGCGCGGCGGCAATATCGCCGGTCTGCATCGTCGCGACGACGGAACGCATCGCTTCAGCGACGTCTATGTCAAAGGGCAGAGCGCGCGCGGAGCGGGCTGCCGCCGCGGCAGCCGGGCTGCCGCCTCGCTCGCCACCACGCCCAGCGCGCCCACTACGCCAGCAGGTACGGCCTCGGCCGGCATTTTGATCACCGGCCATGCGCAGGACCCCGGTGTCACCCGCTACCGGCCGTTCGTGAAGCTGACACGCTCGCAGAGTGGCATGACGAGCGCGCAAGAACAGGCCGAGTGGCTGGTGCGTGTCTTCCAGGGTCAGGCGCTGGAACTGGATTACCGCGTGCTCGACTGGCGCGCAGGCGAGCCGTCCGGTACCGGGCCGGTGCCGCAACTTGGAGCGCTGTGGCGGCCCAACACCGTCGTGCCGGTCTATGACCCGCTTGTGGACATCGCCGGAGACATGCTGATCGCCGGCGCGCGCTACCAAATGAGCGACAAGGGCCTCCTGACGCAGCTCCGCATCGTCGGCCTGTCGGCCTATGAGCAGGTCAACGAGGCCTATCACCGCAGGGCGGCTTTCCAGCCGCAGGTGCAGCCGAGCCCGAGGAGGCGGCGATGAGCGAGAGCGAGATCTACGACCGGCGGGCAATGATCTCGCGCGGCGTGGTGCTGGCGGTCGATGACAGCGGCGCGATGCAGACCCTCACGGTACAGACACACACCGGGGTGATCCGCACCGGGGTCGAGGTCTATGCCCCCTACGGCCAGGTGTCGGTGCCGCCCGCCGGCGCCGAGGTGGCGGTGCTGCAGGTCGGCGGCGACGCGGGCGACTGCATCGCACTGCCGGCAAGCCACGCCTCCGCCCGCGCCGGCGGCGCAGACCCGGGCACCTGCGGATGGGCCGACGCCGGCGGCAACCGTGTCATCATCAAGCCGGATGGCAGCGTCGAGATCGTCTCGGCGACTCAGGTGAAGATGCAAGTCGGCGATTGCACCTTTCTCCTCACCTCGGCAGGTCTGACATTGACCACACCCGATGGCACCACGACATTCGGCGCAAGCGGTGTTACCTTCAGCCAGCCGGTCACCATGACGCAGGATCTGACCGTCAATGGTGCGATCCACGGTACGGCCGACAAGGCCAAGGTCGCCGGCAGCATCGGATAGCGGCTGCTGCCCGCACCTGCGGGGCTGAACGCCAGGTCCGCGCGCGCGCGAAACTGCACGTATGACCTGCGACATCGCCATCCGCTACGACCCGGCCCAAGGCTGCTGCGATCTCGTCTACGAGGGCCATGGCTGGCAGCTCGACACCACCCCCGCCACGCCGATGTTGGTGGCGATCGTGGCGCATCGGCGGGCCAATGCGGATGACACGGTGCCCAACCCCGTCGCGTCGCCGCTCGCGCCAGCCTCCCTCGTGGCACGGGGCGGCTGGCCCGGCGACGCGCTCGACAGCCAGGGGCGGCGGACTGGAAGCCGCCTCTGGCTGCTCTCTCGCGCCAAGGCCACCGAGCAGACCCGCCAGCTCGCCGGCGCCTATGCGGGCGAGGGCCTCGAACAGGTCGAAAACGATCGCGGGATTGCCATCGCGTTGAAGGCGGCGTGGAGCAATCTCAAGCCGCCGGGCGGCAAATACCTGATCCTCACCGCTCTCGCCGGCGAGACGGCCGTGCAGGTGCAGCAGGCCATCGGCACATGAGCTGGAGCCCGCCCGACCCCGCCACGCTCGCCGGCCGTGCCGCCTCGATCTACGAGAGTGCGCTCGATAATCCCGACGCCCGCAGCCCCAACAGCGTGCTCGGCGCCACCTGTCGCGTGGCGGCCATGGGCGCGCACGGCATCCATCTCGCGCAGACCGAAGAGGCGCGCGAGCTGTGGCCTGACACGGCCGTCGACAACCTCACGCGCCTCGCCGCGATCAAGGGCCTCACGCGCACCGCCGCTTCGGCGGCCAGCTTCAACGCCACGATGACGGCTACCTCCGTGGGCGCGGTGACAGTCCCGGCTGGAACGCAAGGGACTGGCACCAACAGCCTCATCTATCAGACCACCGCAGCGGCCACGGTCGCCGCCGGGGGGGCCGGCGCGGTGCATTGGGAGTGCCTCACCGCCGGCAGCGACGGCACGCGCGCGGCCGGCGACACCATCACCCTCGTCTCGCCGCTCTCCGGCCTGCAGGTGCAGACCGCCACCGTGGTGGATGACACGAGCCTCACCGCTGGCGAGGACCAGGAGAGCCTCGACAATCTGCGCGCGCGCCTGCTCGACGTGTGGCGCAGCGATGCCGCCGCCGGGAACGCGGCCGACTGGCGGAAGTGGGTGAGGGCAGCACTGCCGCTGGCCACCTATGTGGCGGTCCTGCCGCGCTGGGCGGGGCTGGGCACCGTCGGCCTGGCGATCGCCATGACCGGCCCGCGCCAGCCTACCACCGACGAGCTGGCCACCATCTCAACCTACGTGTCCGACAGCTCGAGGCGGCCCGTCTGCGCCGTGCCCTATCCCTTCGCGGCACCGCTTGTTTCCGTTGGCGTCACCGTTCACCTCAACCCCGATACCTCCGCCACGCGCGCGGCCGCGCTCGCGACCCTGCAGGCGTTCTTCTTGCAGGATGCCTCGATCCGCGACCCCAACGTGACCACCTCTGGCACCATCGCTCGCAGTCGGCTCGATGCCGCCCTCTCCGCCGCCGACGGCGAGTGGGAGCACATCACCAGCGCGCCCTCGGCCGACGTGGTGGTGGCCACCGGTTCGCTGCCGGCCCTCGGCACGGTGCAGTTCGAGTGAGCGCGCGCTCTCCCGAAGAGGTGCTCGACGATCTGCTGGCCATCTCGCCGCTCGGCCTGTTTCCCGCCGCGCGCGACAGCGGATGGGGCACACACCTGCTGCCGATCGCCACGCTCTATTCCGAGGCCGAGCAGCGGTTCCAGACCATGTTGCCGCAGGTCGATCCCCGCAACGCGCAGGATCCCGGCTTGTTGCCTGACTTCGAGCGCGTAATCGGCCCAGACCCGCTCGGTCGCGACGAAACCGCCACCACCCTGGCCAAGCGCCAGGTGCTCGCCTATCAGCGGTGGGTCTTCACCGGCGGCTGCTCGCCGCAGTTCTACATCGACCTGGCCGCCTCGCTCGGGGTGGTGATCTCGATCGAGGAGTTCCTCGCCTCGCAAACCGGGGACACGGTCTGCGGCGACGTGCTCGCGCCCCCCGACGACGAACTGACCTGGCGCATCACGATGCCCTCCCCGCGGCTGGAGCAGGCCACCACGGGGGCCACCGTCTGCGGTGATCCTCTCGGTCAGTTCGTCGACGACCCGCTGCCGGCCCTCATCAGGCTCTACGCGCAGCCCCACACCCTGCCGGTTTTCACGCTCTCGGGGACACAGGAATAATGGATCGCACCACCGCGGCCAACTACACGACAGATGGAGCCGGCCATCGTGTCTTCCAGGATCGCAACCTTTCGACGGGCACGCCGGGCACGACACAAAGCGCTGCCGACCACACCGCCTATCAGGAAGAAATCCTCGGGCCCATCGAGGCCGCCGGCATCACCCCGGATGCCGGCAACAACAAGCAGCTGCTGGCGGCGCTGCAAGCACTCTTCGGCGGCTACGCCGTCGACACCAGCGCCGCCGCGAATGCTCTCGTCGTGACTCTCTCTCCGGCCCCCGCCGCCCTGAAAGATGGGATGGTGCTTCGGGTCAAGCCTGCCTTCACCAACACAGGGCCAGCGACGCTCAATGTCAATGGCCTCGGGGCCTGGCCGATCACATCGGCGACCGGAGCGCCGCTCGCCGGGGGCGAGTTGTTCAATGGGAATGCCGCCACACTGATTTGTAGCTTCTATACGACATCTTTCGTCTTGGTCGCTCCAGCCTGGGCTACCTCCAATGCTTGGAGAAACATGGTGGTGCTGACCTCCAGCACGGTGTGGACGGTGCCGGTGGGGGTGACGCGCATCAAAATCCGCGGCGTGGGCGGCGGCGGCGGCTCGGCGGCGTTCATCGGCGGCAACGCCGACATGCCGGGCTGCGGCGGTGGGGCGGGGTATTTCGAAGGGATCTACACGGTCATTCCGGGAACGGCCTACACGGTCACCATCGGCGCCGGCGGCCTCGGGGGCACATCCTCGTCAAGTAATGGCGTGGCAGGTGGGACGACCGCCTTCGGCAGCCTGGCGAGCGCGGGCGGCGGCTTTGGCGGCGTAAACGGCGCCAACCCGGCCGGCGGCGCGGGGGGGACCGCCGCCGGAGGGCAGATCAACGTCCAGGGCGGCGACGGCACGGACGGTCTGTTTGTTAACGGCTACACGTCTGCCACCAACATTCAGGGCGGCCCGGGGCTCGGAGGCAGCACGCCACTGGGCCATGGCGCGAGGTCCGGGATGAGCAACGCACTCCCTGGCCGGGGATATGGCGGGGGTGCAGGCGCTCCTTATGCAGCCGGAGGAACGACCGTGGGGGGGGCGACGGGCGCACCTGGCGTGGTCATCGTGGAATGGTGAGCATGAGCATCTATGCACTGGTTGCCGGCGGCAGGGTCGTTGAGATCGCCGCCGGGACATTCGAGGTCCACCCCGATTTCGTGTGGGTGGACGTCTCGTCCGTCACGCCGCGGCCCGAGACCGGCTGGAGCGCGACAGAGTCGGGTGGCAACTGGAGCTTTGCCGCGCCGGTCACCCCGACTTTGACGCTCGCCCAGCAGGCCAGCGCGCTGCTTGCAGCCGGGCTCACGCTGACCACCGCCGGCACGCTGGCGCTTTCGGGCGTCACTTTCGCCACCGACGCGCTGACGCAGCAGCAAATCCAAGCCGAATTGATCGCCCTGCTGGCTAGCAGCAACGCCAGCTTCGCCGACGGGGCCGCCACGATTGCCTGGCCGGACACCTCGGGCACTCTCCACACCATGACCCCGGTGCAGTTCAAGGAACTCGCCGTCGCGATCGCTGCGTTCGTGTCTGCATGCGTGGTGGCGATCAAGGGGCAGGCCACCGCGCTGCCCTCTGCCTCCGCCACCATCACCATGGGCTAGGATGTCATGAAAGCGATCTTGGATACGATCCTGAGTAGCGCGCTCCTGCTTGTGTTGGCCGCCGCGCCGGCCTGCGCGCAAACTCCCCCCGGGTGGTCAGCACCGCTGGGCGTGGGGACGGCTTCCACCGGCTCCGTGTCCACCATCGTCACCGGTGGCGTCGCGGTTATCGTCTTCCCCGCTGGCTTTATGCTCTCCTCCAATCTGGTGGGCGAACAATACCCGCGGTTTTCCGTGTGCGACATCCTTAACCCACCGGATGCGAAAGAGCCGCTCTATCTCGATCTGGTCACCACGGCCACGATCGGCGGCGGCAGTTCGCTCCCCCTCTCACCCGGCCAAGCCTACCGCATCTCCAAGCCGGTCCGCGGCGCGGTGACCGCCGTGGCGGCTTCTTCGGGCCACTCGTACGCGACGGTCTGTTACTGATGGAGGAAGAGCCTTTCGGCACCACCGCCGACGCTGTGATTTGGGGATTGCGGGCCATGTCCGCCCGTCTGCGAGGGGAACGGCCCCCCGGTATCACGACGGCACGGCCGTGCCTCCCCGAAGATATCCTTCGGGCAATCGATCACCAGCGTCGCCAGCGTCGGTTCACCGCGACCCATCTCGACGTGCTGGATCGTTGGGCGTTGCGAGGCTTGGCGCCGAGTCGGGTCGATCTGCGCGACGCTCCCGACCGCCGGGTGTGGGACGACGTGATGCGGGCGCTTGCGCCCGGCCTGATCCGCCGCGGCATCGTGCGCGCGGCCGGCACCAACAGAGGACGCCCAGCATGATGGCCGCGAACACGGATGGCGACACCCGTCTGGGATTTCGCCTGCGCGAAATCTTCGATGCACAGCCCCCGAAGCAGCAAGACGAGGTAACGGGAGAAATCTTCCGCTGGGGCCTCAGTTCCGTCTTGGCAGATGCCTATCTCTTCTCCAGAAATCCGGAGAAACGGGGGGCACGCCTTTCCGCGGAGGATGCATTTGAAATTTGGCGCATCCGTTATGTCACGGAGCCCCGGCTGGATCTGGTTGCGGCCCAGAACGCCCCTCTGGCTATCGCGATGCTAGACGCCGAGGTGTCTCTTGGCATTCCCGAAGCCGCTACCGCCCTCCGCCATGCCTTGATGGCCCTTGGCTTCCCCCTCGATCCGGCGGGGGGGATCGACTGCATGGTCATGCACGCACTGCGCGACACGATGTCGGCAGGCAACCCGGACGCCGGGGGCATCCTGTCGGGCCTGATCCGGGCCGAGACGGCGTTGTCTCTCTTGCCGAAATTGATCGCCTCGGGCTCTCCCGAAGAGCAGCTCGCTGCCTGGTGGCGAGCCCTCCGTTTCGGCGCTGCCCCGGCCTGAAAAGGCGGGGGCTCGGGCTGTTCGAGCAGCCCAAGCCGCGCGGAAGACCCCGCGCACGGAAAACCGCCCCGCACCTCCGGCCGGAGGCGGGGCCTATCTGAGCGCAGAGAAGTTAATGGATTTCACCCTGATCGACGCCCCGGCGGCAACGCCGGTGGCGCCTTACCTTGGTGGCAAGAAGAACCTCGCCAAGCGACTCGTCGAACGCATCCGCACCATCCCGCACGCGACCTACGTCGAGCCCTTCGTGGGGATGGGCGGGGTCTTCCTGCGCCGCCCATTCCGGGCCGCGGCCGAGGTCATCAACGACGTCAGCACCGACGTGGCGACCCTGTTCCGGGTGCTCCAGCGTCACTACGAGGCGCTAATGGACATGCTCCGCTGGCAGCTCACCTCGCGGGAGGAGTTCGAGCGCCTGCTGGCCGCCGCTCCCGACACGCTCACCGACCTGGAGCGCTCCGCGCGCTTCCTCTACCTGCAGAGGTGCAGTTTCGGGGCCAAGGTGGTCGGCCGCAATTTCGGGGTAGACGTCGGCCGTCCCGGCCGGTTCGACGTCACCAAGCTCGCGAGCCTGCTCGAGTCGGCACATGAGCGCCTGGCGGGGGTGACGATCGAGCGCCTGCCCTGGCCGGACCTGCTGGATCGCTACGACCGCCCCGAGACCCTTTTCTACTGCGACCCACCCTATTGGGGCTGCGAGATGGATTATGGGGTGGGTGTGTGGGAGCGCGACGACTTCACGCGCTTGGCGCACCGCCTGCGGCGCCTGAAGGGCTCCTGGCTGCTGTCCCTCAACGACGTTCCGGACGTGCGGCGCCTATTCCGCGGCTGCCAGATGGAGGAAGTGCGGGTAAGCTATGGCATCGGCACCCATACAGGCAGCCGAGTTCCCGCTGGAGAGCTGATTATCAGCCCGCCGAACGGGGCTTAATCCGCATTCAAAACTCTCTGACCGGCCAGCGAAATGGGTCCAAAACCAGATGTCACGATTTCCAATTTTCGCTGGCCGGCTTCAACGGACGCTGGCATCAAGATGCTGAAAAGAAAAGATAAATTATACAAATAGTGGATCGTGACGGTATGTACCTCGTCGTGAGGCCATCCGGTGCCATCACCTTCCGCTACGACTACCGTCTCAACAGTCGTCGGGAAACCTTGACGCTGGGCCAGTACGGCCCCGCAGACCTGTCCCTGGCTCGTGCGCGAGAAAAGCTGATCGACGCAAAGCGCGCCATCCAGGAAGGACGATCGCCCGCGCAAGAGAAACAGTGCGCGAAGCGTCGCATCAAACAGGCGCAGAACTTTAGCGAATTCGGCGAGCGCTGGTTCCTGGAAGCGCGGATGGCGGACAGCACCCGTTCTATGCGGCGCGCCATCTATGAGCGCGACATTCTGCCCAAATTCCGCAACCGCCTCCTCACCGAGATCTCGGCGGATGACCTCCGGGCGATCTGCGCGAAGGTGAAGGAACGGGGCGCGCCGGCCACAGCGGTTCATGCCCGCGATATAGTGAAGCTCATTTTTGCCTTCGCGATCCTGCATGGGGAGAAGGTCGCCAACCCAGGCGACGAGGTCGGCCCAGCTTCCATCGCGACTTTCGTTCCAAAGGACCACGCCTTGTCGCCGTCCGAGATCCGCATCTTGCTGGGGCAGCTGGAGCACGTCTCCACGCTGCCGACGATCCGCATGCTATCTGGGACGAGGTGGATTTCGAGAACGCCGTCTGGTCGATTCCGAAAGAGCGCATGAAACGCTCCAGGCCGCACAACGTCTATCTGTCGCAGCAAGCGCTCGACATCTTCGTTGCGCTCAAAACCTGCGCCGGAAACTCGAGGTATGTCCTGCCGTCCCGCTACGACGCCGATGCGCCTCTGTCGCGGGCGACGTTCAACCGCATCACCACGGCTGTGGCGGCCCGAGCCAAGAAGGAAGGGTTCCCGCTGGAACCGTTCACCGTCCACGATCTTCGGCGAACAGGTTCGACTCTTTTGAACGAAGTGGGCTTCAACAGCGACTGGATCGAGAAGTGCCTCGCTCATGAGGACGGCCGGTCATCTCGCGGCATCTACAACAAGGCCGAATATGAGCACCAGCGGCGCCACATGATGCAGGAATGGTCCAATCTTGTGGACGCGTGGGCAGCCGGCCAGAAATACGCACCGACGCTCTATCCCCCGTCGATGACCATGCTCACGCCGGAACCTGACGTTTGACTGGCCGGGTTTTGCGCAACTGGACGTCAGGAGACGGCGCAAACTTGACGCTTTTCGCCTTCGAGGCTTGGCGACGGGCATCCAGCCATGCCTCGACCTCGGCAAGATCCCAGACAACGCAGCGAGACGTAAGGTAGAAGCGCTGGGGGAAGTCGCCGCGCTGTTCCATGTCGTAGATGGTCGTGTCGGCAAGAGGAACCATTTCGCGGAGCTGGTGGCGCCGTATGGTTCGTCTGCTGGTCGGTGGATGCATCTGGCTCATCGCGTTCTCCTGTGGAACAGGCCACAAGGAGATAGAAAGCAATAGATCATGACCGATGGAAGGATCTGTTTGCAGGCGTATTACTATATCGGGCTATAGAGTACAAATCGGATTGGGCGGGGATTTCCCTTCCTGCTTTCCGGTATACCGCCCCTTGATAGCCCTCGGCCATCGTCATCCGTCACACCTGCTCGTGATGGACACGCCGACCGAGAATTTGTCGTGCCTGTCGGCCGGACTGCGCGAGAGGCTGAGGGCGATCGCGGCAGAATTGGCCGCGCATCCTTAATTTGCACGTCCTCTTTTGACGCGCCCGCCAGCTACACCTGTCCTGGTAACCAACAGGGAGAGCGGGATGGTCAGACTCAGGCGCCGAAAGCGCGGACTATCCTACAATGGCGCGTGTGATGCCGCCACCGCGCGGCAGTACGGACTGAACATTCACGCCGCCGTCGACCGGCACATGCCCGAGGCAAGCGCGCTGCAGTTCTGGCTGGCATCGAACGCCCAGAGCCTGGACCTGGAAGATTTCGAATGCCCCGACGAACTTCCGTTCGAACCGAAACATCCGGTCGGGATAGCCACCTGGGGGAAACTCGGCCGGGATCTGAGCAACCCCGATGACACCCCTGCGGATGATGCCTCCACTCCCGCCGGCCGCTGGGTTGCCTATGTCGCGCGGGCTGTCGGCCTTGATCAGGTGGAAGCTCGGATCCTCAAGCTATGCCTCGACTACCAGATCGACATTACTGCCAGGGATCAGTTCAACGTGATGCGCTGCGCCCGCGGCGGCCAGCCCAGTCTCGCGGCGGACCCCAGGGTGATCAGCCTCATGCTGGGCGCGGCTCGGGACGAGACGCTGCCACGCCTGCCCCCGAGGCGCCGCTGCAGGCCTGCGGGCTGCTGCAGGTGGACAGCGATTCAGAAATCACCGTGCTCAACCGTCTCGTGCGGGAGGTCAATCGCGGCCTGCCCGACGGAGGGGACCTTGCCCAGCAGCTCCTCGGCGGAACGTTGCCGGAAACTCTTCCCTGGGAGGCGGTCGGCCATCTCGGGGCACAGGCGGAATTGGCCGCGAAAGTGCTTGCTCGTGCCGTGGCCGATCATGAGACGGGCATCTCCATCCTACTCTACGGCCCGCCCGGCACGGGCAAGACGACCTTCGCCGCGGCGTTGGCCGCGCGGGTCGGCGTGGCGCTACGGCCGGTGGGCGAGTCCGACGAGTCCGGCGACGAGCCGAGCCGCGGCGATCGTTTGGCGGATCTCCGACTGGCCCACCGCCTGGTCGCCCCCGGCAGCGCGGTGCTGTTGTTCGACGAGGCGGAGGATCTGTTCGGCGGCTGGGTGCTCGAGGGTATGCCGGCGCGGGGATCGCGCGTGTTCACTCACCGGCTGCTGGAGCAGACCGCAGTGCCGGTAATCTGGACCGCCAACAACATCAACCAGATCAGCCCGGCGGCGCTGCGGCGGATGACGCTCTGCCTCGAACTGCGCCTGCCGGCGGAGTCCACCCGCGCCAGGCTGTGGAGCCGCCATGGCTCAGGAGGAAGGCGTTTCGCTCAGCGAGAATGAGGCGGCCTCGCTGGCGTGGCTGATCCCCGCCGCCCCGGCGGTCGCCGCGACGGCGTTGCGGGCGGCGCGGCTGGCGGGGGGCGGAGCTGAGGCGACGCGGCTCGCCGTCGAGGGGCTGGCGCGCGCGGTCAATGGCGGCAGGCTGCCGGTGCCGGAAGCCCCGGCAGCCGCGTTCGACTTTGCCCAGGTCAACGCGGATGCCGACTTGGAAGCATTGACGGAGCATCTCGCTCGCCCCGGCGCGCCGCGGGCGGTATCGCTGCTGCTCTCCGGCCCGCCAGGCTCGGGCAAGAGCGCCTTCGTGCGCGAGCTGGCCCACCGGGTGGGGCTGCCCCTCTTGCAAAAGCGAGCGTCCGACCTGCTCGACAAATTCGTCGGCGGTACCGAACAGGCCATCGCCGCCGCATTCGCCGAGGTTCGCGAGGAGGGCGCCTTCCTGGTGTTCGACGAGGCGGACAGCCTGCTCTTCGACCGCGCCGAGGCGGTGCGCAGCTGGGAGGTGACGCAGGTCAACGAGATGCTGACCTGGATGGAGGCGCACCCGCTGCCCTTTGCCTGCACCACCAACCTGCCGGAACGGCTGGACGCGGCGAGTCTGCGCCGGTTCCTGGTGAAGCTGCGCTTCGACTGGCTGCGACCGGACCAGGCGCGCCACGCCTTCGCTGCTCATTTCGGCTGCGAGGCGCCGGCGGAGCTCGAGGCGCTCGCCACGCTGACCCCCGCCGATTTTGCCCTGGTGCGGCGACGCGCGGCGCTGGCCGGCGCCGAGAGCGACGCGGCGGCGCTGCTCGGCCTGCTGCGCCGGGAATGCGAGGGGCGCGCCGGTGGGCGGCAGCCAATAGGGTTCGGCGCTGCGGGTTGACCGTGAACATTCCGCACAAAAAATGGGTGCATGCCTCTCCGGCTGCGTGGCAAATTGCAACGTCCTGGATCGGCTCAGGACATGAGGAATGAACCTTGCCTCGTGAAGTTTCCGACGGCCCACGCTACGGGCCCGCGCAACGCCTGCTGCGGATGGCGTTGCTGCTGGCCTCCTCGCAGGTCGGGATGTCGATCGATGAACTTGGCCAGGCGCTGGACGTCAGCCGCAAAACCGCCGAGCGGTTGCGCGACGTACTGGCCGAGGAATTCCCTGCTCTGGAATACACTGACGGCGACGACCGCGTCCGGCGCTGGCGTCTGCCCACCGGCCGACTCGGCCCGATTGCGACGCCACGGCCGGACGTGGTGGCCGCGGTGGAGAATGTGGCCCGCAACTGCGAGGCACGGGGGGAGCCCGACCGGGCCGATCTGCTGCGCGAGGCGGCCTCAGCCCTGCTGGTCCGCCTGCGTCCGGAGGCCTTGCGCCGAGTGGAGCCCGACATCGAGGCGCTGATGGAAACCGAGGGAACGGCGATGCACCCGGGGTCGCGGCCAGACTTCCCGGCCGACCTGCTGCAGCCGCTGCGACACGCCATCCTCGCGGTGCGGAAAGTCGAACTCCTCTACGAGTCGCCCAGTACCTCCTCCTACGGGGTGATCGTCTGTCCCTACGGGGTGTTACGCGGCGGGCGGGGCTGGCTGGTCGCGCACACCGAGGCCAATCCGGAAATGCGGCTGTGGCGGCTCGATCGCATCCGCGCGGCGACCGAGCTTGAGCAGGGCTTCGACCGCGGCGACTTCGACCTCCAGGCCTATGCGGTGGAATCCTTCGGCACTTTCCCCGAACCTCCGGCCGAGGTGGTCCTGAGAATCGCGCCTGATCCGGCCGAAAACGCGCAGTCCTGGCTGTTCCATCCGAGCCAGACCACGACGCGCAAGGCGGACGGATCGCTGCTGATCCGCTTCCGCGCGGGCGGGACGGTCGAAATGTGCTGGCATTTTTTCACCTGGGGTGACGCGCTCACCATCCTCGCCCCGGACAGTCTGCGCGAGCAGATGGCGGAACTGACCCGGCAGGCTGCCACCCATCACCAGAAGCAACCCTGAAGGGAAAGACGCCATGCCGGTCGGCTCCGAAGTGTCGCGCCGCACCATCGTCGTCCACGGTCGTCTCGCCACCGACCGGGCACGTCTGGCCCAAGCCCGCGCGGGCCGCCATGGCGTGCAGGTGATGACCATGCCGGCGCTGGCGGAACGGTTGGCGGGCGGGTTCCTGCGCGTGATCGACAGCGAAACACTGACCGCGACGCTCGCCGGGGTGCTGGCCGATCCCGCGGCACCGCTTGGCGACCTCGCGCCGATCGGCGACCTGCCGGGGCTGCGGCGCGCCCTGGCCGACACCCTTGGCAAGGCGTGGCGTGCCGGCCTCGATCTCGCCGGGCAGGCCACGCAACATCCGCGCTTTGCCACCCTGGCGGCGCTGGAGGCGGCGGTGCTCGACCGCCTGCCTCAGGGAATGATGCGGCCTGCGGACCTGGCCGAGGTCTCCCGCGCGCGGCTGGCTCACGCAGCCGCCGTGCTTGGTCCGGTCGAGGTGCAGGGCATGACGGCACTGGAGCCGGTGTGGCAGGCGCTGCTCCACGATCTCGCGACGCATGTGCCGGTCTGCTGGAATGCCGGGGAGCGCGAGGTGCCGGCCTGGCTTGCCGGCAGCCTGATCGAGGTACGCACCGCCACCGCCGCCACGCCGCAAACGGAGGTCGCCAGTTGCGCCACCGCGCGGCACGAGGTGATCGAGGCGCTGCGCTGGGCCCGCGCCCTGTTGGCCTCCGGCGAGGCGCGGCCCGAGGAGATCGCCATCGCCACCGCCGCGCCCGCCGCCTTCGACGACATCGTCGAGGCTGTGTCCGCCGATGCCAATCTGCCGCTGCATTTCGCTCACGGCCGGCCGGCCCTGTTCACCCGCGATGGCCAGACAGCGGCGGCGCTGGCCGACGTGCTGCTGCGCGGCTTGTCGCAGGCGCGGATGCGCCGGCTGGCGGTGCTGGCCGGGCCGATGGGCGGCGCCCTGCAGGCCCTGCCGGAGGACTGGCGCAGAATCCTGCCCGAAGGGGCGCCGCTCAGCTCGGCCAATCGCTGGCAGATGGTCTGCGATCAGGTGGAAGACAGCGCTGAAATCACCGAGGTACTGATGCCGGTGGTGCGACTGCTCGCACGCGGCACGGAAGCGGCGGCAGAAGCCGGCGAGACCGTCCTCTCGGGAACCGCCCGAGCGCTGTGGCGCCGCGCCCTGGAGATAGAGAGCGCTCCCGCCGTTGAGCGGGTGCTGGCAAGCCTGCGTCTGCCCGATCCGGCCGATCCGGCATGCAGCATCGTCTGGGCCCCGGCGGCCGAGTTGGCCGCGGCGCCGCGCCCCTTCGTCTGGCTGCTCGGCCTGAACGCCCATTCCTGGCCACGGCAGGGCCAGGAGGATCCGCTGCTGCCGACCTCCCTGGTCCCGGCCGGGGAACTCGACGTGCTGCCGGTCGTCGAGGCCGACCGCCACGACTTCACCAGCATCGCGCGCGGCACGGCGCGTGATCTGGTGCTGTCCTTCAGCCGCCGCGACGCAACGGGGAGGCTGCTCGGCCGCAGCCCGCTGCTACCGGACCTTGCGCCCGAGTATCTGCGTCGCTCGCGCGTGCCGGACCATGCCATGAGCGAGGCCGACCGGCTGATGGCGCGGCCGACAGAATTCGCCGCCACTCCGCGCAGTCGCTCCGCCGATTCCGCCTGGCGTGACTGGCTCTCCGGCGAAATCACCGTGCATGACGGGCGGATACGCGCCGGCCATCCGGCGATGGCGCCCCTGTTGGGGCGGAAGCACTCCGCCACCTCGCTGAAGCTGCTGCTGCGCAACCCGCTCGGCTTCGTCTGGAAATACGGCCTCGGGCTGAGGGAGCCGGCGGAAGAGGCCGAACCGTTCCGGCTCGATGCCTTGACCTTCGGCAATCTCGTCCATGAAATCATCGCCGCGTCGCTGACTCGGCTTCCCCCCGCATCACCAGAGATCACCCGGGCGAGGGTGGCCCAAGGTGTCGGGCGCATCCGGGATCAGTGGGAAGCCGGCACGCCCCTGCCGCCCCCTCTGCTCTGGCGGCGCATGCTCGATGAGGCAACGCGCCTGGCCATCGCCGCGCTTTCCTGGCCCCAGCCCGAACTGTCCGGGCAGGCGAGCTGGGCCGAAGTGCCGTTCAACGTCGTGCCCGCCCCGGAGACAGAACTGCCCTGGGATGCGACAAGGCGCGTGCTCATCCCCGGCACCACACTCGCACTGACCGGGAAAATCGACCGGCTCGACCTTTCCGCCGATCGAGGGCAGGCGCGGGTCACCGATTTCAAGACCGGCAAGCTGCCCCCGAAAATGGAAGAGCAAATCCTGAACGGCGGGATGGAATTGCAACGCTGCCTCTATATCGCCGCGGTGCGGAGCCTGCTCGGCAAGAGCACTCAGGTAGAAGCGGCACTGCTCTATCCGCGCGCCGACGCCCCCTACTACCAACTCGCCGACGCGAAGGCCGCAATGGCCTCTCTGGCCGGGGCGATCAACCATAGCGTGGCGGCGCTGCAGGACGGTCTGGCGCTGCCCGGGCCGGACACCGGCGGCGATTACGACGATCTCGCTTTCGCCCTGCCGGCGCAGCTGGGCAGCGCCTTCGAGCGCAAGCGCCAGGCCGCCGCCGAAACGCTGGGACCAGCCACCGCCATCTGGGAGGAAGCGTGATGACCGACATCCAGGCGCTGATCCGAGCTGACGCAGCGAGCCGACTTCGCGCCCTGACCGATCTCGACGCCACGCTGTTGGTGGAGGCTGGCGCCGGCTCGGGCAAAACCTCCGTGCTCGCCGGGCGCATCGCCCTGCTGCTGGCCGCCGGACGCCCTCCCGAAACCATCGCCGCGATCAGTTTCACCGAGGCCTCGGCCAGCGAGTTGCGCGAGCGCGTCGACCGTTTCGTGCTCGGACTGGCGCGGGGAGAAGTGCCGCGGGACCTCTCCATCGCCTTCCCGCACGGGGTGAGCGCGGCACAGCTCGCCGCGCTGCAACAGGCCGCGCTCCGGCTCGACGCACTGACCTGCACCACGATCCACGGCTTTTGCCGGACGCTACTGGCGCCGTGGCCTGTGGAAGCCGGGATCGACCCCGGAGCCAGCGTGACCGATTCCGACGAGGTCAACCTGCTGTTCGACGAAACGCTCCAGGAGGTGCTGCGCGAGCGCCTGAGAAGCACCCCCACCAACGGCACCACGCTGTCCGCGCTGTTCCTCGATGAGGACGGCAAGCCGGAGGAATTGATTGCGGAACTCGCCGGAGTGCTGCGCCAGCATCGCGGCGCAACCCTGCCGGTCCCCCGGGAGAAAGAGGCCGCCAAGGATTTGCATGAAGCCGTCGGGGCGTTCCGGAAATTCGTGAGCGGGCTCGATGTCTGCGAGGAGGAGACCGCCTCGATCGCTGCGGAACTCTGCAAGATGGCGGCCGCGTTACCGGGCAAAAACCACGGCGATGTCGCGGAGCTGCTGGCGATGCTGCGTCTCGCGGTGCCGGAGGGGTGTCGCACCGGGACTGGGGCATTCGCGTCGTACCGGAAAAAGGGCAAGTGGCAGGCGGCCCTGCGCGGACGGGCCAGCAAGGACGAGGCCGGGCGCATCAATGATGATGCGGCGAAGCTGTACGCGGCTTGCAAAGATGCCCATGCCGGAGTGCGTTCCGCCGCCGCCGGCGCGCTGCTTGCCCGCCTCGATCCCGACCTGAAGGCGATCCTCAGACGGTTCCAACAGGAGAAGCGGAACGCGGCGCTGCTCGACTTCGACGATTTGCTCTACGGCGCCCGCGACCTGCTCGCCGCCAACCTTTCGGTTCGCGCCGCGCTCGCCCACCGCTTCCGGCACGTGCTGGTGGACGAATTCCAGGACACCGACCCGCTCCAGGCCGAGATCCTGTGGCGGCTGTGCGGCAACCCGCCGGACGGGCGGGAGGACGCCCCCTGGACCTCCTGGCGGCTGCGCGCGGGGGCGCTGTTCCTGGTCGGCGACCCGAAGCAGGCGATCTATCGCTTCCGCGGCGCCGATGTCGGCACCTATGTGCGGGCGCGCGAGGCCTTGCGGACCGTTGCGCCGGGGAACGTGCTGCCGATCGGCCGCAATTTCCGCTCGGTGGCACCGATCCTGGACTGGGTGAACAACCGCTTCGCCGCTCCTCTTGGCGCGCCGGGGCAGCCGGGCTTTGCACCGTTGTTCAGCACGCTGAAGCCGCTTGCCGGACGCGCCAGCGTGCTCGCCCTCGAGGTCGCCTCCGACGACGCGGATGCCAACAGCCTGCGCGACGCGGAGGCCGAGCGAGTGGCCGAAATCTGCTGCCGGCTCATTGGCGCGCTGGCCGTGCGCGACCGCAATGGCGGGGAGCGCCCCTGCCAGGCGGGCGATATCGCGCTGCTGGCGCCGACAGGAACCGAGCTCTGGCGCTATGAAAAGGCGCTGGAGAGGCGATCCCTGCCGGTGGCGACCCAGGCCGGAAAGGGGTTCTTCCGGCGCCAGGAGGTGCAGGACCTGATCGGGCTGGCCGGCGTGCTGGCAGATTCGCGAGACACGCTGGCGCTCGGGGCCCTGCTGCGCGGGCCGCTGGTGGGGCTGACCGAGGAGGCACTGCTCGACGCCCTGGAAGCCTTGCCGGCGCGTGAAGATGGAAATCAGCCGTATCTCGGTCTGTGGCTGCCCGTCGCGGAGATCCGAAATCCGCTGCTGTGCGAGACGCTGAAGATTCTGCAGGGCCTGGCGAAACGTGCCCGCGCGACCACGCCCTATGTGCTGCTCGCCCAGGCTGTCGATGAACTGCGGATTCGTCCAATCCTGCGCCGCCGTCACCCAGGCGGTGCCGAGCGGGCGCTGGCCAATGTCGATGCCTTCCTGGAAATGGCGCGCGGCTGGGAGACCCGAGGGCTGGTCGCCTTCGCACGGGCCATGCGCGCCCAGTGGAAGGATCAGACACACACCCGGGAAGCGCGACCGGACGCAGAGCAGGAGGCGGTGTCGCTGATCACCATGCACGCCGCCAAGGGGCTAGAATGGGCGGTGGTGATCCCCATCAACACAGCCGGGGGCATCAAGGATCAGGGCAGGTCGGTCCTCGATCGCGAGACGGGTCTGCTGTACGCGAAGCTGTTCGGCATCGACCCGCCAGGCCTGACCGATGCCAAGGCCATGGAGGCCGAGCAGCAGGCACTGGAACGTCAGCGCCTGTGGTACGTCGCGGCGACCCGCGCGCGCGATCTGCTGCTGTTGCCGCGGATGGCGTATCCGCTTTCGGACAAGACGTGGCACGCGGCGGTTCCCCTCGCCCTCGAAGCCCTGGCGGCCTTCGACGCGGCCGACCTGCTGCCTTCCGCCCTTCCCACGCACGAGGAACCGCCTAACCTCCAGGACGAAGCGGTGTTCACCAACGAGGCCTCGCTCATCGCGGCGCGCACGACGCGCATCGAGCGCGTGACGCCGAGCCGCGCCGAGGCCGGCGATCCGGGGCCGGCCATCGAAGTAATGACGGAGACCGCCGTGCTGCCCGCGACGGCGCCGCAAGGCGGCCGAGGTCGCGGGCTGGTGCTGCACAAGCTGATGGAGGAGGTGCTCTCGGGCGAGACCGAAGCGACAGACAGGGCCCTGCGCGCACGGGCTGCCACGCTGGTTGCGACCTGCACTGAGCCGGTAGCCGGGGCGGACCCGGCCGAACTGGCGGGGGCGGTATTGCGCACGCTGGCGCTGCCAGACATCGTTTCGGTGCGCGACCGGCTGGTGGCGGAATATCCGCTGGCCGCCAGTGCAACCACCGCCGGGGGCGAGGAGATCGTGCTCGGCATTGCCGACGCCGTGGCGCTCTCGCCCCAGGGCTACCCAGAGCTGGTGGTGGACTGGAAAAGCGACGTGGCACCGGCTGCCAATACGGTGGCCCATTATCGTGAGCAGGTTCGGGCCTATCTGCGCGCGAGCGGCGCGGTGCGCGGACTGATCGTCTTCATGACGACCGGAGGGACGGTGCCAGTAAATGTCTGAGGGAAGCTACGCAATGAGCGAGACAGGAACTGCGTTGTTCGACCGACTGCAGCCCGAAGGGATCATTCGGGTGCAACGCTCCTCCGCCTTCGGCCAGTCGGCCTGGACGCCGGGAATGGTGATCCGGAGGGATCGCTGGCGGGGCATGTTCCTCGGGCTGGCAATAGGCGATGCGCTCGGCAAGACGATCCAGCCGAGGCGATCAGGCGCGCCGTCAATGACACGCACGACAACGACACGATCGCCGCAATCGTCGGGGCGGCGGTGGGCGCCTTGCATGAAGAAAAGCCATGCCGAAACCGTGGCGCGCAAAGCTTCTCGGCCGCACCGGCGCGGCCGACGACGGGGGCCCCTGCACCGGCTGCTCGACCGGCTGGAAGACCGACTGAACCAATGAGTTCCAACCACGCGAACACAACCATGCCAGACATCGGCTCTGTCGCCCGTTCCCGCGGCCACCTCGTCGGCCTCGTTGTCGGCGATGCCGTTGGCACCACCGTCGAATTCCGCCTCCAGGGCAGCTTCCCGCCCGTCACCGACATGGTCGGCGACGAACCATTCCGGCTGCGGGCAGGGCAGTGGACCGACGACACCTCGATGGCCCTCTGCTTGGCCGAACGCCTGCTGGCGGACCCGCTGATCGAGCAGAGCGGGTCCTGATGCAACGCTTCGTCGTCTGGCGGGATCGTGGCGCGAATTCCTCCACCGGGGAATGCTGCGACATCGGTTCCACCACCAACGCCGCGCTGGAGCGGTTCCAGCGCACCAGTAACCCCGCGGCCGCCGAGGCGGTAGACGGGCTTGCGCGCTGCTCGCCCGCGTGCTGTGCGCCTGCATCCGCGGGCAGGCAGACGCGCTGTCCGCTAACGCCCCCTCCTGGGCTCCCACCATCCGGTGGCATCGGCCGGGGAGACTGGCGTGGCAAGCCGGAGAGGGCAATTCAGTCCAGCGGCTATGTGGTCCACACGCTCGAAGCGGCGTTCTGGGCCGTGGAGGGCGCAGAGGGATTCGAACAGGCGATCCTCGCCGCGGTGAACCTGGGCGACGACGCCGACACTGTCGGCGCGGTTGCCGGACAGATCGCCGGCGCGAGGTGGGGACTGTTGGGAATCCCCGCCTGCTGGCGCGAGCGGCTGCACGACGGCGCGCGCATCCGGGCACTGGCGCAGAGTCTCTACAAAACAGGGGTATAACCGATTCCAAAATCGGTGCGACCAGAAAGTCCCTTGGTCCCCGTCTATCGCAAATCGCATGGCCAGCTGGGACAGGCCGGAGGTTGTTTAAGAAAATGCCTTCACCGTTAAACGTACCATTCCTGACTGATCTTGACTCGCGCGCCGCCGTAAAAGGCTCGCGCGACCCGCTCGGCATCCAGCCCATCTGGACGCGCTTCGGCCGTCACGTCGTCGGCAACCTCACCACCGTCACCGACTCGGTGCGCGGCTTCACGACGCTGCTGCTCGGCATTTGGTTCGCCGAACGCATCGCCGATAAAAGTCCCCCTGGCAGCGAGATCTCCACCTTCCTCAGGTGGGAACAGCTCGCCGCCTATGCCCGAGCACACAACGGGGACTTCGCGTTTCGTGGCACCGAGCGCGTGCGTCGGTGGCTGAACGAGGGTAAGCCCGTCACTCTGTCCGACAACCCTGCCCATCAGATTCTGGGAAACCAGAAGATCTACGGCCTCTGGGGGCTCTACAGCAGCCCGGCGCGCAGCTCGGGTTTGCTCGAGAGCGATTCGCCACGGCTTACGCCGCTCGCGCGGGAGTTCGTGGAGCACCATTACCTGCCAATCCTCTCGGAAGACGGCGGCCGGGATCCAAAAAACATCCTCAAAATCTTAAGCAAGGCATCGGTCCAGATCGATTCGGCCGGGGCCCATGAAAAGATTGTTCTCAAGGTGTGGAAAACGCTTCGGCAGCGCCTGTCGGCGAAGGAGCGCGAATTCTACACCTTCCATTTGCTCCACGGTGGGCCACAAGACGACACAGCCGGGCGGCAGCGGCAATTTGCCGAGCTGCTGCGAACCACGCTACGGGATGATGATTTTGAGTGGTCTTTAGCACAGGTTGGGCAACTCGCGAAAGAGGCGCAGAATCTCAGCAAGGACTGGGAGCCGCTCGCCCATGACCTCAGCCGCATCTGCACATGCGAAAGCGTGCTCGCGCCGGCATCGGCCGCCTTCGGTTATCTGTTGGGGCTCGACGGCAAGGCCCCAGGCCTCCTCTCAAGTCGTCTCAAGGAGGCATGGGGCAACGGACTGCGAAGTGTAGATACGAAGGCATTTGCCGAGCTGAAAAGCGAAATTGGCACTGAAGACGCCTCCACGGGGCAGCGCTGGGCCGACATCGCGACGGCGCTAGCTGATGGGGATTACACGCAACTGGTGGAGCTGCTCATCGCCCAGAACGCCTCCGTGATGATACAGCGCGGAGGCGCGCCGTGGGTCGAACTCCGAAAGCAGCATTTGCACGTGCGCTTCCGCGACGAAACCGGCGAACTGCCGAAACGAGAGGATCTGCCCGAGCTCTGGCGTTTCTCCTACTTCCTCGCGCCCCTTCGGAACATCGCCAAGGAACTGGAGCGGAATGGACATGAGTGAGCTTCCACACGCGGTGCTGTCTGAGCATTTCGAGGGCCGTATGTGGGGACGGCGCCTGCGTTCGGCTGTGTTTCTGACCTACCAGTTCGATCCGGCATTCTTTGAGCAACAGGTGCTTCCGGTCTTCCTCGACGTGCCCGTCAGCCACGCTGAGGCGATCCGACTGATCCAGCTCGAGGACGCGCTGCGCAGCCTCCCCGGCGAGATCGCGGTCTATTATGATCCCAGTGCCCTGAGCGGAGACGGCTCGGCGAAACTTGACGTGCGCCGAATCCCCATTCGCCATTCCACCGGGGTGTTCCACCCAAAGAACGTCTTTCTACTGCTGGAAAACCAGAAGCCAGACGAAACCGGCCAGCGTGCGCAGATGCTCGTTGTGGCCAGTCTGTCCGCGAACCTCACCCGTGCCGGATGGTGGGAAAACGTTGAAGCCTGTCACGTCGAGGAAATCGCAGAGGGGAGTTCATCTCGTTTGCGATACGACATCATTAAGTTTCTGACGCGTCTCCTCAAAAAGGCCAAGGTGGAAGGGGAGCAGCGCGCGATGGCAGAAATCCTCGCCTTCCTCCGGAAAAAGGTCCAGCCTAGACTGCAAAAATCGGCGAGCGGCCAACTGTACCCCCATTTCTTTGCCGGGGACGAGACCGAGACTCTGCCTAACTTCTTGTCCCGGGTGGCGGGCAATCTCGTCGATGGCGCATATCTTGAGGTAATCTCTCCCTTCTTCGATGATGCCCCATCCTCCCAGCCTCTCGAAAAGCTGATCGAGCTGTTCCACCCCAAGGAGGTTCGGGTCTTTCTTCCGCGCTCCAACGCCGACGAGGCGCTGTGCCGAGAAGATCTGTATGGCGCGGTGTGCAAGCTGCCTTCGACGCACTGGGGCCGTCTGCCGAACGAGATGCTGCACCTCTCAAACCACGGCGAAACGGGGGAACGAACCGTCCACGCCAAGGTCTACCGCTTCTTCACCCAGAACCCGAAGCGCGAAATCTGCTTCGTCGGTTCAGCCAATCTCACCCGTGCCGCGCATCAATCCGGGGGTAATGTCGAGACCGGCTTTCTCGTCGATTACATCCCCGCGCGGCGGCCCGAGTTCTGGTTGGAAAAGGAGCCTTCCGACCCTTCCAAATTCCAGCATCGACCCAAGGACGAACCATCCGCGGCGTCCGGAAGGACCCGGCTGAACCTCGTGTATCACTGGGACCGTGGGGGCGCCGAGGCCTACTGGGACGACAAAACGGACCTGACCGCCCCCCTCCGCCTGACCGCACGAGACACCAAGATCGGCATCATCAGCCAGCTGCCAACGAGGAAATGGACCCGGCTACCGGAGGAATTCTCCCGGCGGACGGCGGAATTGCTCACCGAGACGTCGCTGTTCCTGGTGCATGGCGAAGTGGCCGATCCCGTGCAGCTGCTCGTACAGGAAGAGGGCATGTCCCACAAGCCGTCACTCCTGTTGCACCTGTCGGCCGAGGACATCCTGCGCTACTGGGCGCTGCTCTCGCCGGCTCAGCGCACGGCGTTCCTAGAGGCCCGCACGCCGGAGACCGCGTTGATCGGCTTGGGCGCCGACCTCGTCGCACGGGTGCGGGCTGGGGAATCGTCAGAAACGCTGTTCGACCGCTTCGCTGGCACGTTCCATGCCTTCGGATGCCTCGAGCGCGCCGTGTGTGACGCTCTCAAAGCGGGGAACGAGAAGGAAGCAACCTATCGCTTGTTTGGGAAGAAATATGATTCTCTCGGCAGCCTGCTCGATCGCATCGCACCGAACCAGGTTGGGGTGGACGATGTCAATCGCTACGTAATCCTGCTATGCGCCCGCCAGCTTTCCTGCGAGATAAAGAACAAATACCGGGACTACTGGAAAGCCCATGACGCAGACGTCCGCGCCCAGAAAACACAGTTCGAGAAGCTCGG
The DNA here is from genome assembly GCA_937874445.1 of uncultured Acetobacteraceae bacterium. GTDB lineage: Bacteria > Pseudomonadota > Alphaproteobacteria > Acetobacterales > Acetobacteraceae > Rhodovastum. Next base: position 31,597 of record CALNAL010000088.1, read on the forward strand.
CGCGATCCGGGAACACCTTGTGGCACAAAATCCAGGTGAGTTCGGCCGCTTTCTTGACTGGTTCGAGCCCCGGTTCCTGCAGCGCGCCGAGCCGGAGCAGGAGCCGCAACCATGATCTCTCTCAATTCGGCGAAGGCACTTCTGGATTTCGATGCGCGGCTCGGCGATGGGTCACGCGCGCAGGAGCAACTGGAAGGAGCGGTGGCGATCCACAACATCCTGCAGAAACACAAGATTGCCTATCTCGCCGACGACGTGGGCATGGGCAAGACCTATGTCGCCCTCGGTGCCCTGGCCCTGCTCCGGCACTATCACCCCAATTTCCGGGTGCTGGTCATCGCGCCGCGCGAGAACATCCAACACAAATGGATGAAGGAACTTCGAAATTTCGTCGCGCACAACGTGCGACATCCCGCCCTGCACATCAAGGGGCCCGACGGAAAGCCTGTCCGACCGCTTGTCGCATGCGCCAACCTGCTGGAGCTGGTACGCGAGACCCAAAAGGATCCTGACCGGGATTTTTTCGTGCGCCTGAGCAGCTTCAGCCTGCCGTTGCGCGCGGATGATCCCAATGCCGCGCAAGGCCTCCGGGAAGCCTTGCGCCGAGCTGTGCCCGGGCTCCCTGACAACGTCTTCGACCTGCGTAACAAAAATGACTTCAAGAAAAACGTGGCACGTGCCATTTGCTGTGCGTTGCCGAGGTTTGATCTCGTCATCATCGACGAGGCCCATAATCTCAAGGGCGGGGTCAGCGACACCGTGGCCGCGCGGAACCTGGTGCTGGCCTTGGTACTTGGGCACGCAAGAATCAGCACAGATCGGCGCAGCTTTAGGAAATACGGTGCCCGAGCCGAACGCGTTCTCTTCCTCTCGGCCACTCCCCTTGAAAGTAGCTACAAGGATCTTTGGAATCAACTGGATGTCTTCGACCGGGGCGAAGGACACGAGAAGCTTAGCGATGATGAAGCGAGCGAGGATGAGCAGAAGAAGGAAGCGCAAAAATTCCTGATTCGGCGTCTGACAACCGTCACGGTTGCCGGCGAACAATTAATCAAAAATCAATACAGGCGAGAGTGGCGACAGGGCGGCGTCTCCAAATTGGATGAGCCCCTCCGGATCAAGGATCCGAGGCAACGGCTCATCGTGGCGCTGGTGCAAAAGAAGGTCAGTGAGCTGCTCGGCCACGAGCGTTTCAACAGGTCCTTCCAGATTGGCATGCTGGCCTCGTTCGAAAGCTTCCTCGAGACCGCCCGACTGAAGAAGGGCGATAATGAAATTAGCAACTTCGACGACGCGCGTCAATCTAGCCTCCTTCCGGACCGCGAAGGCATTGACGTGGTCGATGTCAACAAGCTCAGCGACAGCTATCGCTCCACCTTCGGGAAGGAGATGCCGCATCCGAAGATGGACGCTCTGGTCGATGCACTCTCCGGCGCCTGGAAAACCGGCCGTAAGGCTCTGGTTTTCGTCCGCCGCGTGGCATCTGTGAAAGAGCTCAAGCGCAAGCTCGATGACAAATATGATGATTGGCTGATGACGCGGCTGCTTCGCGAACTGCCGCAGGACGTGCACCCGCGGCTCCGCCTGTTGTTCGAGCAGTACAGCCGCGCGCACCTCCAGGCCAGACAAGCCCGTGAAGCGACACCGCAGACAGAGGCCACCCCAGTGGGGGGCGGTGATGACGACCGGGGCGGGACAGACACCTTCTTCGCCTGGTTCTTCCGCGGGGATGGGCCGGGCATGGTTATCAGCGGCGCCAATGTCCAACAGCGGTTCATCAAACGGGGGACGGCCTACTCGACATTCTTCGAGGACAACTACGTCGCCGATCTGTTGGGTTGCAAACCTGGCGAAGTCACCCAGCATCTCGCAACGGCATTGTCGCTCGACGAGGCATCGTTGCGTTCCGAACTTCGCGATCGGTCCTGCCGCTTTCTGACCCCTGCCCAGAGACCCGCGCGCGCGGACCGGTTCGAGGCCGTCCAGGCCGCCGCGGTGGAGTGGCTCAAAGAGATGTCTGGCCCGTGGCAGGATCTGGCAAAGATCGTCTGGAAAAGCCGATTCAGCGCCTCGCTGGTAAAAAATCCTGCCAGTGAGGCGCCTGAAATCGGCAACCAACTCGAGGTACACACTTTCTTCAGCCGCCTGCGTGACCACGAGGAGCTTCGTACGAGCCTGTGGCCGCGGCCGGGCAACGCCGATACATCCCTGGCGTTCCGTGAAAGGGAGCTGCGTCGCGTGTTGCTAGCCTCGGCGGCCCGTCTCGGGCATGCTTTCATCGATCTATACGTGCTGACGATCCAACGGTTGAAAAACCTTGAGTTGCGCGCACTTGACGGCGACGATACCGCGTTTGGTGCAATAGGACCTATCGATGGGTACTTAGATCTGCTTGAGCGCCAGATGGAAAAGCCGCTGGGGCAAAGAGAGTGGGCAGCATTCGACGAGCTTGCCGAGATTGCCGCGAATTTTGACTTGCTGCTCGACGTTAATGCCCCGGACGCACAGGACGGGGCGCTCGCCGAAACAGCCCGCAACTTCGGCCAACTTCTGCGCCAACAGCAGCCGGTGGGCGGGATGTCCGGCCAACTCAACCAGACTCTGGTTCGTCAGTTTCGGATGCCGGGCTATCCCCTGGTGCTGATTACGACCGACCTCCTGCAGGAGGGCGAAGACCTGCACACATTCTGCTCGGACGTCTACCATTACGGGATCGCGTGGACGTCCTCGTCGATGGAGCAGCGCATTGGAAGAATCGACCGCGTCCGATCCCAGACCGAACGCCGGCTCAAAAAATTGAGCTCTTCGTGTCTCCAAGGGGTGGACAAGCTGCAGGTGTATTTCCCGCATCTGAAGGACAGTGTTGAGGCTCTGCAAGTAGACTGTGTGCTTGAACGGATGGACGAGTTTCTGCGTCTGACGCATGAGATTCTCGTCGCCCGGATGGACGATGAGCGTTCAATCGACACCGCGAAGGAGTTCGCGCGGGGGCGACCAAGAGTGGAGCCAATTCGCGGGAAATTGAAGACAGTCTTTCCTATCGGTCCCGAGCATTTTCCTCGGGACCATCTGCCCGAAAGCTGATACGATGCGATATCGCAATCTTCTCTATCCGCGCAAATTTGATATTTCTACCCATCGTGCAGGGCTTTTCGAAGGGCATCGCCTGGATCCAGGTAAAAAATAATCTGCACTTTGGCGGCCGCCTCGTCGGACAGATCAACCAGAGCGCGTCGGCATGCAACCGGCATAAGCACCGAGGTGGCACCCTTCTCGATCGCGAGTTCAACAAGATCGAGCGGGTTGAGGACCGTCTCGATGGAACCGCCAAGGTTCAGGCTGTGTTTCGGCGTGGAAAAAGGGCCCCTGAAGAGATGGGGTTCACGATGGCTCTCGTGGTGAGCGGGGGCCAGGAACGGGATGCTGGTAGTGGAGACGGTTGCGAAGATCCGACGGGCGTATTTTGTGCAGGGGAAGGCGATCAAAGCGATCTGCCGGGAGCTGCGGGTATCGCGGAAGGTTGTTCGCAAGGTTCTGCGGTCGGAGGCGACGGAGTTCCACTATGAGCGCGAGGAACAGCCGCTGCCACGGATCGGGCCGTGGCAGGGGGATCTCGACAAGCTGCTGGGGGCGAACGAGGCGAAGCCGAGCCGGGAACGACTGACGCTGATCCGGGTTTTCGAGGACCTGCGAGGGCGAGGCTACGAGGGGGGTTACGATGCTGTTCGGCGTTACGCGCGTGGTTGGCAGCGTGATCGTGCATCGACATCGGTTGGCGCGTTCGTTCCTCTGAGTTTTGCTCCAGGCGAGGCGTATCAGTTCGACTGGAGCCACGAGGTCGTGCTGATCAACGG
>CALNAL010000089.1 GCA_937874445.1 uncultured Acetobacteraceae bacterium
CTACCGCGCGGCCCTGGAGGAATCGACGCGCGAGCGGGTGCCCCTCGACTGGGCCGCGGCGCAGAACAACCTCGGCAACGCGCTGGCGGCGCTGGGGGGGCGCGAGAGCGGCACGGCACGATTGGAAGAGGCCGTCGCTGCCTACCGCGCGGCCCTGGAGGAAAGGACGCGCGAGCGGGTGCCCCTCGACTGGGCCATGACGCAGAACAACCTCGGCAACGCGCTGGCGGCGCTGGGGGGGCGCGAGAGCGGCACGGCACGATTGGAAGAGGCCGTCGCCGCTTGGGGTGCATGCCTTACCGTCGCCGATACGGCTTGGCCCCCTGAATGGGTTCGGCAGGTTCGCGCCAATCGCGAAGGAGCTCTGGGAGAAATACAAAGACGATCAAGAAAATAACCAATCGTATCCGCGTGCATTTTCAATATTATCGATTGAATTATTTAAGGTAATATTCTAAATTACATGAATGTATAAATATTTATGATGTAAATTACGATGTCATTGGCTGGATATTTTTAATTATTTCAATAATCAAAATAATTTTCAAGGACGAATTTCATGCCATCTTATCCCGACCGCCTCTCTCTGCTGATCGGCGGGCGCCGCTACTGGGGCTGGAAAACTGCCCGCGTGTCCTGCGGAATCGACCGTTGCGTCTCCGACTTCCGCTTCGAGGTGTCGGAACGATGGATGGGCCAGGGCATCCCCTGGAAAATCCTTCCCTACGCCGACTGCCAGGTGCTGATTGACGACGAAGCGATCCTCACCGGCTACGTCGAGGACTACACGCCGCGCATCGGCCCTCTCGAGCACGGCACCGAAATCTCGGGCAAGAGCAAGACCGGCGATCTGATCGAATGCACGCCGGAAATCGACGGCGGCCAGTTCCGCGGCTACTCCCTGGCGGCGATCGCGCGCGCGGTCTGCGCCCTGTTCGGAATCGACGTGGTTGTCGAGGCCAGCGGAGCCAGCCAGACCTTCGATACGGTGCAGATCGAACGCTGCGAAACCGCCTTCACCTTCCTGGAACGCCTGGGACGCCTCTCGGGAGTGTTGCTCACCGATGACCCGCTCGGCCGCCTGGTGCTCACCACGGCGGGCACAGTGCAAGCGACGGGCTCGCTGGTCGAGGGGGTCAATATCCAGTCGGCGAGTGCGCGCCTGTCCAGCCGCGGGCGCTTCTCGCACTACATCGTCAAGGGCCAGGCCGGGCTTTCGGGCGGCGCGACCTCGGTGCAGACCGGGTTGCGCGCCGAAGCGGTCGATTCCGACGTTCCGCGCTTCCGCCCGAAGGTGGTCATGGCGGAAAGCCAGTTGTCGTTGCTCCAGATGCAGCAGCGCGCCAACTGGCTCAAGCAATCCGCGTTCGGCCGGGCTACCGAGGCCGATATCACGGTCGCCGGGTGGCGCCAGGCCGACGGCACGCTGTGGACGCGCAACCGTCTGGTCACAGTGCTGTCCCCGACTCTCGGCGTCTCGGCGGACCTGCTAATTGCACGGGCGGAATTCGCCATCACGGCCCAGGCCGGCAAGGTCACGACGCTGCACGTCGGCCCGGTGCAAGCCTACACGCCCGACCCGGGCGCGGTGCGGCTGCGCAAGCACCGGGGCCATGGACACGGCGGCCGGGGCGGCTGCCCCAGCTGGGACGGCGCGGGAGAGTGACAACATGAGTCTGGAACGTCTCGGAGCCGCGCTGCGCTCGTTGGTGACGCGCGGCACGGTGCAGCGCTCCACCGTGGGGCGGCGCACCATGCTGCAAATCTCCGGCCTGGCCGGGGAGGTGGTTGCCAACGTCGAGCTGCTGTTGCCGCCGGGCATGAGTGCCAATCTCGCGTCCGGCAACGACGTGGCGGTGTTCCAGGTCGGCGGAACCCGCGACCATCTGGTTGCCCTCGGCGGCGACACGGTCGGCGGCAAGATTGCCGATCTGGCCGCCGGGGAATTCGGGTTTTCCTGCGGGCAGCAAAAGGTCATTTGGCGCGCGAGCGGAAAACTCGAAGTCGCGGCAGAAACCGAGGTCGATGTCACTGCCCCGCGCGTCAAAATTACAGGCGATCTCTACGTCTCCGGCGACATCTATGACCAGAACGGCCAGAAAGGCTCGTTCGGCACCCTGCGCGACACCTACGACGAACACACCCACCCCGTCGCCGGCAGCGTCACGACCGCCCCGAATCAGCAGCTCTGATGGCCGATATCGCATTGGCGTGGGACGGCGATCTCGGCGAGGCCGACATCGTCGTCGAAAACGGCGACCTGGAAATAGATCAGGGCCTGAAGACCGCCGTCATCATCAGCCTGTTCTCGGACCGGTTGGCCGAAAGCGGCGACGAAATCCCCGACGGCAGCACCGACCGGCGCGGCTGGTGGGGGGACATGCCGCTCGAGTCAGCTGACGAAAGCACCGGCACGCCCGACCGCATCGGCTCGCGCCTCTGGCTGCTCGATCGTGCCTTGCAGACGCAGGACACCCTCAACCGCGCCGAGCGCTATGCCAACGAGGCCCTGGCCTGGATGGTCACCGACGGGGTGGCCAGCTCTGTCACGGCCACGGCGAGCTTTCCGCAGCGGGGCTGGATCAAGCTGCAAATCGTCATCGTCCAGGCGTCCGGTTCCTCCACATTTTCGGTGCAGTGGCAGTATTCCTGATGGCGCTCAACCTTCCCTCGCTCTCCGATCTGCGCACCGCCTTCCGGGCCAACTTCAAGGCCCGGCTGCCGGGATTCGATTCCGCGTTGCGCCGGGCCGTCATCGGCATCGTTTCCGACGTGCTGGCCGGGATGGTCTATCCCTTCCTGCGTGCCCTGCAATGGGTCGCCAAGCAGCTCTTCATCAAGACGGCCGAAGCTCCCTATCTCGACCGCCGCGTCGGCGAATACGGCATCCCCCGCACCGCCGCCACGGCGGCCAGCGGGCCGGTCGCGTTCACCGGGTCGGCCTCGGCCCCGGTCGCCTCCGGCACCACGCTGCAAATGCAGGATGGCACGCTCGAGTTCACGACTTCCGCCGCGCTCGCGCTCGATTCCACCGGGGCGGGCAGCGTGTCCGCCACCTGCACCACGGCCGGCGCGGCGGGCAACCTCGCCGCCGGCACGGTGCTCCGGCTGGTAACGGCTGTCTCGAACGTGGATGCCACGGCCACGGTCGGCGCGGCCGGCCTGACCGGCGGCACCGATGCCGAGTCCGATGCCAGCCTGCGCGAGCGGGGCTTGGCGCGCATCCAGAACCCGCCGCAGGGTGGCAGCGCCGCCGATTTCTATGGCTGGGCTCGGGCCTCCGGCGTGCCCACGCGTGCCTGGGTCTATCCCGGCCGGCGCGGCACCGGCTCGTGCGACGTGGCCATCGCCGTCGATACCGCAGCGGGGCCGTTGCCCACCTCCGGCGAGGTTGCCGCGGTGCAAACCTACGTGGCCGCGGAGGCGCCGGTGATCGGCTCCTACGAGGTCTTCGTGCTGACTGACGATAGCCTGACGGTCGCCATTTCCAACCTCTCCCCCAACACGGCGGTGATCCAGGCGGCCATTGTGGCCGCGCTCAAAGCGCTGGCGGCTACCGTGCCGCCGGGGGGCGCGGAATTCGGCGACGCCGTCACGGTCGAGTTGCAGGGCGGTGCACTGTTCCCGCTTCAGACGCCTGGCGTGCTCTATCTCAATATGATTCACGCGGCGATCCAGGGCGCCGCCACGCTCGAGCATTACGACCTCGTGTCGCCTGCCGCCGACGTGAGTTTCGCGGCGGGACATCTCCCCGCGGTCCCGGCCGTCTCCTTTCAATAGAACCTGAGGGAAGCATTGCCATGACAGCTGCCCTGCTGGCGGATCGCGTTCTGGAGAATACCAGCACGACGGGGGTTGGACCGGTTGCGTTGTCTGGCGCGCCGTCGGGTTACCAGACCTTTGCCAGCGGCATCGGCGTCGGGAACACGACATACTATACGATCCGATCGGGAGACGGATTGAACTGGGAAGTCGGCCTGGGGACGGTTGGCGGCCTCCCCGGCGCCTATACCCTGGCGCGCACCACAGTCTTGGCTTCCAGCCAGGGGGGGAGTTTCATCGTTCTGGTTGGCGCCAGCCAGGTGTGGTGTGATCTCCCGGCGTCCGCGGCCCTTCTGACCGATGGCGATGCGTCGAAAACCCTGGTCAAAATCCCAGGCAGCACCGTTGCGCGCTTGCTGGCCGAGCGGCTGTCCAACCCTGTCAACGTCATCGATTATGGCGCGGTCGGGGACGGGGTGGCGGACGACTATCCGGCTATTCTGCGTGCCGTGATTGTCGTGACTGCGGCCGGAGGCGGCACCCTCTATTTCCCGGGGAAACGGACCTATCGCATTGGGACCGCCGGCGTGCACGGCATCCATTTCTCGGGCGTGTCAAACCTCACCATCGAATTCGGGGCGGGCTCGGTGCTCCTGATGGACAACATGGTGAATGGCCTTGCCGTTTCGCATGGCGTTTTTATCCAGGGGCCCTGTTCCAACATTTCTTTGGCCCGCGTGCATGTGCGCTACAGCACCATGGCGACGTCGCGCCAAACATGGGCGCCGATCTATTTCCTGGGCGCGAACGTCGGCTCCGGCAACGAGGCCGATGCGGTCGCCTGGGCGCGCGGGGCATATCCCGCCGCCACGGAAACTCCGGCTGGAATCGCCTCCGGTGCGGTGAAGAACGTCAAAATGACGGACTGCATTTCGGAGAACAGTCCGTCCGTTTTCGTCGGAATCGTCGGCGTAGATGGGATCGATATTCAGAACTTTGTCGGAAATATGAGCTGGGCGGATGGCCTCTATCATCTCTATTTTCGCCGATCCCACATTTCTGGGGTGCATCTCTACAAGGTCGGAGACGATGCCATCAGCATGGCCTCCTATGAGTCCGACCCAGTCAACGCCAACCTCGAAAACGATTTCCACGGAGAGGGATCGTCGGTGTCGGACGTGCATGTGGACGGACTTTATCCGGCGGACGGCAGCGCTCCCCCCGCGGGGGCATTCGTCGTGCTCGGCGTGCGCGATGTGCAGTGGGAAAACCTAGTTTGCGAGGGAAAATACGCCTGCATCCGCGTCGCGCAAGGCACCTGGCTGACTCCCGAAACGGCAATGCTCAATCTCAACCTTCTGGCCTCCCGAGGCATCACGTTCCGGGGGGTCGCCTGTGCGAACGTCACCCAGGCGATCAAGGTCAACAATACCGAGGTCAACACTGCCTCCGATCCGAAATGGTGGCAGTCCGATATTCTGATCGATGGGTTCCGCGGGCGCAACGTCGGCGCTCCCTTCGACGTCTACAGCAGCGAGGCGGGGGCCGAGGTCGGGGGCCTGCTCTATGGTCTCCACGTGGTGAATGCGTCTTTCAAGACGGTTTCCAATGCCTATGCCGTCATCAATCAGCCCTACAACTGCACCTTCCGCAACATCGAGACGGACGGGCCATTCATTGTTTATGGCTCTGTGCCCTATAGCGGAAACGTAGACCTGACCAGATATCCCGATAATCTCTGCACGTTCGAGAATATCCGGGGGTCGAAGGTCATTTTCCAGGGGCTCAAGAATTGCTTCCTGGATAACATCGAATCCTTCAACGCCGCCGACCGCGCGATCGTCCTCACGACGTGCTCGGCCATCACCTTCGGGACCCTTCGGGCGATCTATCCCAACCGGAGCCTGGCCAGCTACGGGGCAGGAGTGCAGATAGACGGCTATTGCAAGCATGTGCATGGCGAGCTGGTCGATGTCGTGCACGATGCCACCACGCTGCCGAGCGGGCTTTCGGTGGATTCGGTCGCCGACATCCGCGTTCGGGCATTCAGGCTGAGAAGCGCACTCTCGACCTATTTTAGCGGGGTGTCCGACGCGCTTTGGACCAAGACGAAGGTGCGTTCCGTGCTCTCCCTCGATTGGTTCAATAGCGGATCGATGGCAAAGCCGCTGAGCTATCGGGCTCCGGAGGAAGCCGTCGAGACTCCTGGCGATGCAAACTGGGATTTCTATCCGGCCACCATGGGGCATCTTGCCATCATCTGCCAGCCGCTCACGGCCGCCCGGACGTTCACCCTGCATGAAGACGACGCCGCTGTCGGCGAACGCGTGCGCATCGTTCGGCCAGCCTCGGCGACTGGAGCGTTCTCGGTCGCAGTCCAGGGGCAGGCCGCTGCCACGTCGGCCACGGGAGAAACCCAGGCCATTGGGTCCTTCATTGTGGCCGGCACCGCGACGACAGACGCCTTTACGTCGGTGCAGGTGAATAGCGTCGAGCAGCTGTCGGCGCCGGTCGCGTATACCGGGCGGGCAGACACCACCGCCACGGCGTTGGCCGCGGCAATCGCGGCGCATGGAAACTATCAGGCATCCGCCTATCGCGACCTCGTCGTTATCCAGGCCCTTGCCGGGACGGGTGCGCTGCCCAACGGCTACGTGATCTCCGTCGCGATCTCGGGAGGGGCCTCGGCGTCGGAGGTGACGAACATGGCAGGCGGTCTCGCCGCGACCGCGGCGGCCGGTGCTGGAGAACCATATGTCGTTTTGGTCTCTCCCTCCGGTCAGGCCCCGTGGTCTGGCGACTTCGTGTTCGGCGGGGATTCCTGGAAGCCCCTCGGTGCAACGACATCGTGAGCATGTGCAACACTCCGGGGAGGGGCTAGCCAATGGCCGGTCTCGCACCTCTGTCCGATCTACCGATTTCGACGTTGCCGCATGAGGCCGGAGGAACTGCGTTGGTGCCTGTGCAGCACTTCCCCACCTTTTCCTCGCTCTCCAGCGGCGATTTCGCCCAGGCTGCGCTCCAGCACTTCCCGCGGGGCCGTGCCTGGTCGCGTCGGCCGGACTCGACGCTCGCGGCCATCTGCGCCGGTATCGGCGACTGCATTGCCGCCGTGCATGAACAGTTCGTGCTGTTTCTCGACCGCGAATCCGACCCCGCCCAAGCGCAGCAGCTGCTCGCGGACTGGGAAGCGGATTTCGGCCTTCCCGATTCCTGTGCCCCCTCCGGGCAGACGGTGGCCGAGCGTCAGGCGGCGCTGTTGAGCAAGATCGCCGCGAGCCCCGGCGGACAGAGCGCAAGCTACTTCGTCAGTGTGGCGGCGGCACTCGGCTACGCCATCACCATCACGACGTGGGACGCCTTCACCTTCGGCAAAACGCCGTTCGGGTCGCCGCTGGTGCAGATGAGCTGGCGGTTCGCCTGGCGCGTCAATGCTCCGGCCGTCGTCGTGTCGCGCTTCACCTTCGGTCGATCGCCATTCGGCGAGCCGTTCTGGTCGCTGAGTGCGACCGCGCTGGCCTGCCGCCTGCGCAAACTCGCCCCGGCCTATGGGGTGCTCCAGTTTTCCTACAGCGATTGAGGACAAGCGATGCGTCTGCTCGCAAATGGTTCGCAGGGTCCGGCGGTGATGCCGGCCCCGGTGGCCCCGGTCGGAACTCCGGGCTATGCCTACAATGGCGACCCCTCCACCAGTGCCAACGTCTCGACCTACGACCCCGATACCTTCAACGTCCAGCTGGCCGAATTGCTGGCGCTCCTGTCTGCGGCCGGGATCTCTCCCGACAATACCGGCGCCGACACGCAGCAGATTCTCAAAGCACTGCGTCTGCTGTTCGGGATTTCCGCGGTAGACACCGGGGCGGTGAACGCTCTTGCCATCACGCCTTCCCCCGCTCTGTCGGCGTTGACGGACGGGGTGCTGTTTCGCGTGCGCGTTGCCCATACCAACACCGGCGAGGCGACGCTCTACGTCAACGCCCTCGGCACGGCGCCGATCCTCTCGCCCCTTGGCGTAGCCTTGAGCGGAGGGGAGTTGGCAGCGGGTTCCGTTGTCTTCCTTTCCTACAATGCAGCGGCTTCCGCGTTTGTCTTGATCGGAGGCAGTCCGTCCTATGCCTCGGCGTCAGTGCGGGGAGTGGTGCAGCTGGCAACGACCGCCCTGGTGCAGGGGGGCACTGACGCGGTAACCGCCATCACACCCGCTGCTCTGGCCGGCGCCATGACGAAATCTCTTGCTGCCTCCGGATACCAACGGCTTCCGAGCGGCCTCATCATCCAATGGGGCACCGGCCAGAACACCTCTGCCGGTATCGCCCAGACGGTGACTTTCCCGACCGCCTTCCCCACAGCCTGCCTGGAGGTGGTGGCCTGCGAGGGGGAAGCGAGCAACGGCACGTGGGGGCAGGGGAATCCGACCGTGCATGGTGTTTCCACCATCACTGCCACGAACTTCTCCGAAAATCGCCTGATCTGGCAAGGCTCCAGCTGGTCTGGAGCAACCTCCATCACCTATCGGTATATTGCGATCGGATACTGAAAATGGCGATTTTTTATTCAAAGACGACCGGGGGGTTTTACGATACCGGCTTCGCCTCCTACGACCTGCCGGCGGATGCCGTGGAGATCGGCGCGGAACAGCATAGCGCCCTTCTGGCGGCCCAGGCGTCCGGGAAGGTCATTCAGGCTGCCTCCGATGGCACGGCCGAGGCTGTGACGCCCACGATTGCCTTGACCGTGGCGCAGCAGGCGCAAGCGCTCCTGTTGGCTGGGCTCACCGTCACCACGACCGGAACTCTCGCCCTCTCGGCGGTGGCACTTGCGACAAACGCCGCTGCCCAGTCCAAGATTGTTGCCGTGATGACGGCCGTGAACACGACGGGAGTTTTCCCCTCCGCCGCCGCGAGCTGGTATCTCCTGAAGCAGGACGGTTCGTTGCTCTCCGGGTTGACCCTGGTGCAATACAAGGCCCTGGCCACGGCGATCCTCGACTTCGTCGCCGCCTGCGACCTGGTGATTGACGGCGCGTCCACCACGTTGCCCACCGCCGCGGCGACCGTCGCCACCGCGTAACCCTGGCGGCTTCGGCCGTCTTCTCTCGAAAATCGAAATGGAGGCCATGATGCGTAGGCGCATCGTGTTGCTGGCGCTTGCGCTGGCCGTCTTCGCTATGAACTCCCGCCTGACCGCCGAGGCCAAGGTGGTGTCGGGGGTCGCGTCCGGGCTAGCTGCCGCGAGCGTGGCGGCAGCGGGGGTGGCCGTAACCATCCTCCCGGCGGGCTGGATGCCGGCCTATTCGGTCTGCGATATCGTCAACCCTCCGACGGCCACCGAGCCGCTGTATGTCGATCTGGTGCAGCCCGCGCAGGTCGGCGCAGCGACGTCGATCCCGCTATCGCCTGGCCAAGCGTATCGGATCTCCGCCGCGATTGCGAGGGACGTGAGCGCCACGGCAGCAACCGCCGGGCATCCCATCGTGGGGGTCTGCTACTGATGGCCGAGCCATTCAAATCCGTGGATGTCGCCGTCATCTGGGCCGTGCGCGCATTCGTCGTGCGTTGCTCGGGCATCCACTCCCCTGGATCGTTGGGCGTGTCGTCGTGCCTGCCAGACGACATCATCAACGCCATCAATCGGCTCTGGCTGCGTCATCGCATCACCCTCGACCATGTGCGCGTGCTGCGCAAATGGGCCGATGCCGGTTGTGCTCCCGACAAGAGAGACAGCAGAGACTTGATGATGTGGCGCGAGGTGATGGCCGTCCTCAAGCCCGACATGCAGTTGCGGGGGATCGTTGCGGCATGAATGTTCTCGACCGGATTCTCCGTGATCGCATCGCTTCCAGGCGGCCGTTTCGCCCGGCCGAACATGGCCGAACGGCCACCGCCTGGGGCATCGATGCCGCCACGGCAAAGCAACATGGATACGCCGACGCTCTGCCCGGCTTGGTTTCGGCAGAGGCATCGCCCGATCCCTCCGAACGATTGGCCGCACGCGCTGACTTGAGCCGCATGGTACCAGTCCCCGGGCTGGAGGGAGCCTGATGGAGGGGAATGCATGGACTCCCGTGCAGGCCCTGTTGGCTGGCGTGAGCGCGGTGGTGGCCTGTGGCCTGGCGCTCGGTGCGTTCGGTGCCTGGGTCTATGCGATGGTCGCGCGCGAGCAACGAGCCCGAGCCGCCGCCGACAACGGCATCTGGCAAGCCATCGAAGCCCTTCGCGACCACGATACGACGGTCGAACGGCGGCTCGGCGACAAGATGGAGAATTTGGCCACGAAAACGGACCTTTCCGACATGGAGGGTCGCCTGATGGACATCATGCGCGCGATCGGCGGAAAGCCCTGATGACGATCTCTGCCTAGGAGGCTAGACGATGGCAAAAACCGTAAGTATCAAGCCCACGAATCCAAAAGACATAATTGGCAGCGATAAGCTGCCGCTGCACCTGGTTCCCACGTCAGCAATTGCGCTGGAATCTCTGGCATTCCTTGATGGTGCTCTGAAATACGGTCGCCAGAACTGGCGGCGCGCTGGGGCGCGGGCGAGCATCTATTACGATGCCGCGTTGCGTCATTTGCACAAGTGGTTCGAGGGCGAAGATATCGACGAAGAGTCCGGGGTCCCGCATCTCGCGCATGTCCGGGCCTGCATCGGCATCTTGATTGATGCCGACATGGCCGGAAAGCTCACGGATGACCGAGCCCTGCCGGTCGGATATCTCGACTATGTGCGGCAGCTCACGCCGCACGTCGCGCGCCTTAAGCGGCGCCATGCCCCCCAGCACCCGCATCACTTCACTATCGCCGATCGGGGGAGCTCATGACGTTTTGGTATCTCGCCACGCCCTATACCGATTATCCGCTCGGGCGCGTCGCGGCCTTCCGCATGGCGGCAATGGTCACCGCAAAGCTGATTCAGTCCGGAGTTCCGGTATTCTCGCCGATCACGCATTCACACCCGGTTGCCACCTGGGGCTATCTCGACCCCGTGGACCATGACCTGTGGATGCAGGCCGACGCACCCTTCGTGGAGGCGGCATGTGGCTTGATCGTCTGGCAGGCCCTTGGTTGGATGGAGTCGCACGAGATTGCTCATTCGGTTGCGGCCTTCCAAAAGCTAGGCAAACCCATCGTCTATGTCCCCCCGGGGCAGTATCCCAGGTTGCCCGCCTGGATACTGGCAGGGGGTGGCGCATGAGCACGAAGTTCGGCATCTCCGGCGCCGCCTATCTCGACCTCGGCTGGGCACGTCGCCTCGCCGATCTGCCCTTCAGCTCGGTCGAGCTCGCCCGCGCGGGCTGAAACCTTTCCCTTAAAAATCGGAGATTTCGATGGACCTCACCAGTGTCCTGGCGGCGTTGCTCGCCCTGATCCCGGCGCAGTATGCCCTCTACGTGCTCGCGGTCTGCGGCGTGTGTGCCGTGGCCGCAGCGCTGTGGAAGCGGCCGGCCGATGGCTCGCCCTGGCTGGCGCTCTACCAGATCGTCAACGCCTTGGGCTGCAACTTCCTGGCGGCCCGCAACTATGCCGATGTGACCGCGTCCGTGCCGCCGGCGGCCACGAAGTAGGCGGCGCGGGGCTCTACCTACCGTAGAGCAGGGAATGGGCGACGTGGTGGCCGATATTTGCGGCGTATCGGCCGGCCACGTCGCTGCCGTCTATGACGACAACGTTCTCCGCGTTGGACTCCTGGGCCGCCTTTGTGAAGTTGAATGATCCAGTGAGGGTCCGCGCCCGGTCGATGACCATGACCTTGTTGTGGGCGATGGCGTGCTGTCCATCGATCAACACGGGCACGCCGGCACGGGCCAGATATCCTGCCGCACTGTAGCGCCGATCCCCCTGGCTTTTGTCGAGCACCACCAGCGTGCGCACCCCGCGGCGCCGAGCGTCCGCCACGGCCTTGGCGATCGGTGCGCTGGTAAACGTGTATGCCTGCACCAGCAGTTCTTTTTGTGCGCGATTGATCTCGCCGATGATGAGGCCAGTGCAGTCCTCTCCCGGGGTAAAACAGATGGCAGCGACCTGCCCCGCAGACGCTCTCGGGCAGAGGGCTAGTGCCATCAGAAACAACAGAATGGTGCGGATCATGTGAGAACCTCCAGAGGGGAGGCTCATAGCCCGAGTATTATGGTGAAAACGTGAACGGATTTTCCCGGCGTGGTTTGATTCGGGCATTGATCGCCATAGGGCTGGCGGTTCTTGCCTCAGTGATCGTGGAAGTAATCGCTCTCCTGATATTTCTGGTGTTCCCGACTGCCAGCCCTCATTGGGTAGCATCGGTCATGTCCGACGGCGTCCTCGTCGTCGGCTTTATGATCGCCTGGGATTGAATGGAAAGGTGATGGCCCCGGAAGGGTCTCTTCGGATTAGAAGGGACCCTTCGGGGCCGTTGGCGTTTCAGGGCGCCAATTCCTATGCGGCGACAGCCGTGATCTCCAGCCGTCGCCCCAGGATGCGCAGCGCCGCCTCGACGCTGCCGATGTGACTACGGTGCAGCGGATCGCGCAACCGGCGCACTGCTTTCTCTTCCAGGCCGAGCCTGCGCGCCAGCACGACATTGGAGACGCCAGCGTCTAGCATCGCTTCATGCAGCGCCAGCTTCGCCGCGATCAGGGCCGGGACCTCGGCAACATGCCGCCCATCCGGCGCCGACGGGCGCGGCAGGGGCTGTCCGTCTTCCACGTAGATCGACAGCGCCGTCACCAGCGCGTCCTCGGCCATCGCGGCCACTTCCTCCTCGGTGTCGCCCTGGGTGATTGCCTCGGGCACGTCCGGGAAGGTGACGGTCCAGCCGCCCTCGGGCTGGGACTCCATCTCGTAGGGATAGGCGTAGCGCATCGGTCAGTCCTCCAGGTCGGCCGGGGTGATCCCGAGTTGCTTCAGGATGCCCCGAAGCGTGCCAGTCTTCAGGTCGGCGGGGTGGCGTCCCACGACGGTGCGCCGCTCGCCCAGCCTGACGATGGTGTGGTTGCCGCCCTCCCGCGTCTCGACGATCAGCCCGCGCCGGACGGCGAGGCGGTTCAGGCGGCGGAGAAGATCGGCGGGTTTCATGGGCATAATATCGGGCATATATGCCCGATAATCAAGAAAATTCGGGCAAAAATGCCCGATTTTTTGAGGCGTGGGTCGCATCGCGTCCCAATTGGGCGGGGCTGCGTTTGGCGATGAAAATCAACATGTATGTTCTCCCAGCTCCAAACCAGGCAATATGTTGTGGAAACAAGAGCAAAATCCGACTAGATTCCGCTACGCATCGATTCGGGTGCTGAAAGGCGGTGAAGGCAATGGCGACGGGCAAATCCGCGGGGAAGGCCGCGGGCAAGACGCTCTCCAAACCCGGCAGTTCGGCAGCGGCAAAGAAGGCAGCCGCCTCCGATCTGGCGCAGGTTCCCCACAAGAAGAAATAGGCTTGTGGGCGACTTTGGGCGTGAAGTGCATGGGCGGCCCCGGAGAAGACTCCGGGGCCGTTGGCGTTTCAGGGCGCCAATTCGTCATTTTTTGAGGGAATTGGCACCCTGATATAGGCCGCTGCTGACTGTCAGCGTTCGTCACTTGGCACTATGAAGCGACCGAAGGACCTGGGGACGACATACCGAGAGGTGGCCTGCTCGATTTTCGAGTTAGGCGGACACTACGTCCGCCATGCAGGTCAGGCGCCTGGTAGTGGGCATTTTTGCGGGCGTTTGATTCAAAAGCATTTGAAAAACATGATATAAAATCATGCATTATGATGTTTGATCGACAGTCACCCTCTCCGCCAGCATCGCCGATTCTACGCCACGGCGCGCTATGCTGCGCGATTGCGACCCGATCACCGCCGCCCGATCACCGCCGATTGCCGCATAGACCATCCAACGCGGAATTCGAAAACGGTGTTCAGGATGCCCTGTGCCGACAGTATTCGACCCAACCGGGCATAGACCGATCCGGGAGGCGAGCCGGGGAGCAGACATTCAGCGTCACTCCGTGCCGACGGCTCTGCGCCCATGTCGGTCACGCCGAACAGTATTGCTGTCTCTCGAAAGCAGACATCGCAAGCCGCCATCCCATGCACAGCCATTCATTGAGGCATGAAGCCCCGCCCGATTTTGGCGGGGCTTTCATTTGCGAGCGATGCGCCTCTTTGCCTGATGGATAGGTTATCGTTCGGTAGAGCTGCGGCCTTTGGTAATCACCTCTGGCGCTATCGATTCGTCTGGTCGCTTCAAAGGCACCACGATTGTCTCTCCGATTCGCCGATCTTAATATAGGTTGGTCGGTGGTGGCGAATCAGGACAAGGAGGGGGGCATGCCGGCCCATATTTTTGCCAAGCTGAAGAATCTCGGAATCGATTTCAGTCCGGGGGACGCTAACGGCCGGCGGTGGCTTTGCGTTCGGGGCCAAGTCAGGCTCCAAGAGTTGATGAAGATCTTCACCGAGGTCAAGCGCCCGGAGCAGATCCGATGACGGCCAACTACACCGTAGATCTCAATCCGTGGGCGCTGAGCATCGGCCATTTGGTCCTGTCGATGAACGGCATCGACATCATGCTCAACAGCTGCCATCGCGCACTGACGGATGCGGAACCCAGCAAGAACTGGACCAAGAAGACCCTGTGCCCACGCGTGAAAAGCCTGATCGAGAAGGCGCCGAACGATTCCCAGGTTCAAACCGTGCTGCGTGACCTGCTGGCCGAAGCCCACGAAATCATCAAGTACCGGAATATCGTCAGCCATGCTTGGATTGCTGCGGATGCTCGCGGAACGGTGAAGCCTGGCGAGCCGAGCAAATGGCTTCTCTTCGCCCCGGGCCATGATGATCCTTTGACGCTGGATGAGCTGTTCGCGGTCACAAACAAGTGCCGGGATCTAACCTGCCGGATCAGCGAAGCAATCGCGGTGGTGGGATTCGACAAGGCGCATCAGGCTCGCATGGCGAAGCGCGGTTCGGAACAGGAGTAAGGCATGGACATCACAAAGATGACCGAGGGCGAATTCCTCTGCGACGGGAATCGCGAGTTGCACTCGCCCAAGCCGACATCGCCCGACGACTTCCTGCCCCTGCTCCAGGAAATCGGCTACGACTATGAGCGCAATCTGCCCAATTCGGCTTATGAGCTGCATCGGGTGCGCAATCAACCGGGTGACGTGGTTCTCGTGCATAGCGGCCATGTCGTCGGACTTTATTTCGGCGACGTCCTGACGATTGACGGCAACCACCAGGGCTGTGGTCTTTCGACGCCGCTGGTCCTGTCCGCGATCCCGCATCGGTCGGCGCCGACAGATCGCAAGGTGACCGATGACGGTCTGCGCGCTCTCCGTAGCGCTTGGAAGGTCGCCCACGGCCTGAAGGCAAGCCCCTGGTGGCCCTGACGATCCCAGAGGCCGGCCTGCACGCCGCCGCAGTGATTTCCGCGCACAATCTTCAGGTGGCCCGCCCGCTGATGTGGCACATCGGCATGCAGAACGGTGGCAAGGTCGCATATGGGTCGACAGTTCTTGCCGCTACATCCTTCCACGGCAATGTCCGCTGCAGCCAATCCGCATTCGACACCCGACATTCTGCAGTCGGCCCAAGGTCGCCGGGCGGCGAATGTCCGCTTCAACCCGGTCTCGCCCGAAACCCGACCTTCCCCTTCCCCCCGGCCCGGCCATTCCGAGAATGCCAATAGCACTTATCGACTATGCTGACCAACGCCGGTCGTCACGCCGTACGGCTTTAGGGGGCTATCGCGTAGACGTAGTGCTCATCTTCGTCGGACGTGGCCCGCCAACTTCGCGAAAATCGCTTTCGGAGAGAACAAGCTACCGCCGATAGCCCGATATTTCCACATGATGTCGTGCGGAATGGCTGGCCGTCGATTCCTCGCCGTCGCCCGCTCTTTGTGTGCCTGGAAGCGGGTTGAAACCGCCCGTCGTCTTCTGGGATGCGTTTGTCTGGGCGCCTTTATCCCGGGCCTCACGGCCCAGCCGCAGGCTCGCAACAAAGCCATGATCCGCCGACTGCCGCGCATGGCGCCAAGCGGCATAGTGAACCACAGCCTCTTCGCCGTCGGTCGCGCAGGAGTCATTGCGAAGGCATTATCCGACCGGGCGGCACGATTATGTAGGGCTACGGGTATCTCAAATCCCTCGCCGTTGCCGAAGCCAAGCAGGCACATCGGTCATCGCGATGCCGTTCGCGAAGTTGAAAGTGAGTTCTTTGTCCCAGGCCACCCCGGTATCTCGCGCGAAGGCCAGATGATACTTCCGCATGCCATCGTCGGGATGCTTCGCAACTTCCGATCGAAGTGTGTCCATGTCCCAGAGGATGCGCTCAACGCTGTCCCCGAGGTCGTGCTCCACGATGTCGGCAAGCTGGGCATAGGAGAATGTGTCTCCCGCGACGAAAACCACTTCGTCGCTCAAGGGCGGTTCGTGCGCCAGAATGGCCGCGGTCATCCGGCCGATGTCCTCCGGGGTCGTCACCGTCAGCCGGTTTTCCCAACTACCGAGCGCATGGACCCTGCCCTTCTCAAGATCGACCACGCCGAAAGAAGGCTCGAACAAGAAGCTTGTGAACATGCCGGTGGAGACGATGATCCAACTGGTACGCGACTGCGTGCGCAGCATGTCCCGCACGTCGGATTGCTCGTCGAATACCTCTTGTCCGCTGCCGCGTCCGACGACGTCGTAATCGACGCCGAATTGCCACGGGACATAGCGGTCGACACCGGCCTTCAGAACGGCAGCGGTAATTCTGCGCTGCGTGCCCGGTCCGCCGACAAAACCGGTACAGCAGATGACTGTCGAAAAATTCGTGAAGATCGCGGAGAGTCCCTCTTCCGTTTCCGTCGCCAGATCGGCGCGGACGACCTTCAGCCCCATGTCCTCCAGCATATTTGTCTGCCTGGTCGCCGAGTCACCGGCATCGGGACGCAGGAGGACGCTCAGCGATCCTCCGTCCGCCGAGCGGCGTTCGCATAGTGCGCGTATGACAGCCATGCCAAGCTCACCGGCGCCGATGACGAGGGTCGCATCGGACTTGGATTCGGTATTTGGCATCAGTATCTCCATGGGAACGTGACCATCAGATGAGGTGGCGCTCCCGAAGAAAAAGAAGGCACACGCGTGATACCGATGGATGAAACCAGCTTTGACGACGTGATTGCGCGGTCGCAGGCCGCATGTGAGGCGTTGAGCGACGAGGACGACGGGTTAAAGCGGGAGGTGCTGGCTCATGCTGGCAATCGATGGTCGCTTGGGATCGTCCATGCTTTGGGAGTGTCGGGAACACTGCGGCACGCGGAGCTTGCACGGCGGCTCGATGGCGTCACCCAACGGATGCTGACTCGATCGCTACGCCGGCTGGAACGCGACGGTCTTATCGTGCGGCACGATCATCGCGAGGTGCCACCACGCGTGGACTATACGCTGACCGCGCTGGGGCGGGGGCTGCTGATGGGTATGATGCCGCTTTGGACCTGGGTCATCGACAACGCCGCATCGTTCAGAACGGCGAGGGACCGCTTTGACGAGCGCGACGCAGGCCAGGGGGAGCCATCAAGAGCTGCGCGCGACCGACGACTTTAGACGTTTCCATTGCGATTTCAGAACGGTGAAGCCTGGGGCGAAGAGAAGGCCCTTGCCGAAGTCGCCAAGCAATTCGAAGCCGACGAGGCCGCGGGAAAAGTGCCGTCATGGATGACTCCCACGAAATCTAGCCTGCCTGGATTCCAAGGACCGGCGATTGAAGTCGTCTCCTTGGATGGCGAGTGGAACGCCGCCGAATGACCATATCCATCCGCCGAGGGCCGAGGCCGACGTTGGATGGATACTCTCCTTCATCGATTCTGACGATTTGATCGTCTCCGACGGGATCGCGGGCGACGCTGGCACGCTCGACAACGAGAGGCCTGGAACGCCCTGGGGCGTGCAGCGGGTGCAATTTGCCGATGGCACGACCTGGACGCAGACCCAGATGGTCTCGACCTCGCCTTCGTCCTCGGTGCCACTCACCGATGCGGTTCCTCGTCCAGCTTGCCGCCCTGGCGCTCGAACGCTCGGGCGAGGCCGCCGCGGCGGATGACGATACGGCGTGGCGCGCCCTGGCCGACGCCCCGCGCTGGCAGGCCCGCCTCGCCGCTCTCACCCCGGGGCAAGCCGAGACCGCCTGGTCGCTGGTGGTGGACGACCTGGCCAGGCCGGCCTTTCTCCAGCCGCCGATCGGCAGCGGCAGGCTGGACGGCTATACCCTCGCCGGGCGCACCCCCGACGAGATCGACGTGCTGGTCACCGCCAAGGACCACGACGTCAAGGGCGCCCGCGCCGCCACCCCCGCGCCCTGGCACTGGCTGTTCGCCCTGCTGACCTTGCAGACCCTTCAGGGCTATTCCGGTCGTGGCAATTTCGGCATCGCCCGCATGAACGGCGGCTTTGCCAGCCGGCCGCTGGTGATGCTCACCCCCGCCCGCGACCTCGCCTGCCGTTTCCGCCGCGGCGTGCAGGCGGCGCTGCGGGCGCGACGCCATCGCCCGCGACTACTTCGTTACCCGGCAGCGCGCCGCCCAGCGGCTGCGGGTTTCCTCGCAGTGCCTCAAGCGTCACTGGCGCGAGGTCGCGAGCCAATGGTCGCTCGCCGCCCTCGTCGATCCCGTCACCGGCGAGGAGGCGCCGGGCACCGTGCGGTCGCGCAAGATCCTCACGCGCGAGGTGGGCCTTCCCCTCGTGGCCGACGGCTTCGCGCAGGACGACGTGATCGCCGTGGTCGGCGCCCTGAAGAGCCGGCTGCTCGGCGAAAGCAAGAAGGCCAAGGCTGCCAAGGCCGACAAAAAGGCCAAGGCCTCCGGGCCGGAGCCCGACGCCAAGGACACGCTGGAAGCCGCGCTCGATACCAACCAGGTGATCGTGCTCGGCCGTCCCGAGATCGACTTCATCCACGCCACCGCCAGGAAGCTGCTGGAGCAGCACCCCAACGACGCGGCCGCCGCCGTGGAGGCTCTGCTCAAGCAGAAGGAGGTGGCCGACAACCTCCACGCCCTGCGCCTCGCCGCCGGGCTCGATGCCGCGTTGTTCGGCCGCATGGTGACCTCCGACATTCTCGCCCGCGGCGACGGGGCGGTGCACGTGGCCCATGCGTTGACGGTCCATGCCGAGGAGAGCGAGCCGGACTACTTCATCGCCATCGACGACCTCACCCGGGAAGCGGGCGAGCTTGGCACCGGCCTGATCCAGACCGCGGAACTCACCAGCGGGCTTTATTATGGATACGTCGTCATCGACGTGCCGCAGCTGGTCTCCAATCTCGAAGGGGTGGAGGCCGCCGCCTGGCGCGGCGCCGACCGGCGGCTTGCGGCCGCCGTGGTCGAGCGCCTGGTTGCGCTGATCGCGGCTATCTCACGCATGCGCTGTTTGCCCGGCTGTTCGGCCCTGCCGCGCCCAGGCCCTTCGACATCCAGGAGAAGCCCACGGCCGGTCCGGACCATCTCGACGTGCTGGCCTATGCCGGTGCCGGGCATGGCCGCCTGCGCGAGATGGCCGTCGCGGCCGGGGCGAGCGTTCCGGATGCCATTGATTGGGATCACGCCGGCAGCAAGCCGATGCCGGCGTTGAGCGCGGGCCGGCTCCTCGGCTTTCGCGTTCGCCTCTGCCCCGCGGTGCGCATCGGCAGGCACCACCCCCGCCTTGCTCACGGGGCCGAGGTGGACCCCTACCTCGCCCACCTTCTGCGCGAGGAGGCCGCTCTCGGGGACATGCCCGCAGACGCGCGCCGCGCGACCGCTGTCGCGGCGACACCGTCGCGCGAGGAGGTCTATCGCGACTGGCTCGCGGCGCGGCTGGCCCCTGCGGCACGCCTGAAGGAAGCGCGGCTGGTCAGCCTGTGCGGGGCCCGACTGTGGCGCAAGGGCACGCCCGGCAGCACGACTTCCGCCCCCCAGGGGCACCCGAGGCCGCAGCACGGGGGGCGCGCGGCGATCGAGCGACGCATGGCGGTGTTCGAGGGCACCCTCGAAGTCGCTGACGCGGCGGCCTTTGCCGGACTGCTCGCGCGCGGGGTCGGGCGGCACCGGGCGTTCGGCTTCGGCATGCTGCTGCTGCGGGGGGCGCCAGGGGCGTGACGGCCACGGAGAAACGGCTTCTTCTTCCCCGAAGAAGGAATCCTCCTTTCCTGGAGTGTGTCCGATGCTGAAAGGCCGCCTTGGCCTGGAGACCGCCCGCATTCCGCACGCCGACCGTTTCGGCCTGATCTATCTCGAGCACGGAGCCCTGGCGGTCAACGACGGCTGCCTGCATTTTGTCGCGGCTGGCGGGGCCGCGCTGGTCGCCGGCGACTATCAGCTGCCGCACCAGTCCGTGTCGCTCATTCTGCTCGGACCTGGCTCGACGGTAAGCCATGATGCCCTGCGCCTGCTCGCCCACCACGGCACGGGGCTTGCGGCGGTCGGCAGCGATGGCGTGCGCTGCTATACGGCCCCGCCGCTGATGCCCGACGATTCCGCGCTGGCCCGTCGCCAGGCCCGGGCCTGGGCCGACGAGACCGGGGCGCGCCTGGACGTCGCGCGGCCCCTGTGGATAAATCTTCTCCCCTCTGATCTTTGACAATCTAATCGGACCAATCTCTTATGCCCTAGAGGTTCCCCCGCACACGCGGGGATCGACCCTCCTGTGACGCTGGCCGATATCGGCGGGAAGAGGTTCCCCCGCACACGCGGGGATCGACCCGGATATTGGCAGACCGGAGGTGGCGCGGGCTAGGTTCCCCCGCACACGCGGGGATCGACCACAGGGCCAGGACCCCGGGAGGAACCTAGCGGAGGTTCCCCCGCACACGCGGGGATCGACCTTCTCGGGACGGTGGTTCGGACCCCTTCCCGGAGGTTCCCCCGCACACGCGGGGATCGACCTACACATAGCGAGCTATCCGAAAGGGCTCTATCGGTTCCCCCGCACACGCGGGGATCGACCCCACGGACGAGAAGGACTCGCGAGCCCACTCATGGTTCCCCCGCACACGCGGGGATCGACCCTGGCTGTCCGAGTTCCGGCTGTATCGGCGCGAGGTTCCCCCGCACACGCGGGGATCGACCGATCGCCCGCGACTATGCCGGGCAGGATTTTTGGGTTCCCCCGCACACGCGGGGATCGACCCTCCCGGTCACCAACCTCGCCGACGTGCCGAAGGGTTCCCCCGCACACGCGGGGATCGACCCTCTCGGTGCTCACGGGCATTACCGTCCTGTCTGGTTCCCCCGCACACGCGGGGATCGACCGCTGACGGACAGAAAGAGCAGCACCACGCGTCCGGTTCCCCCGCACACGCGGGGATCGACCGCCTCTCGACGATTACGGCTTGGAACTCGGGCAGGTTCCCCCGCACACGCGGGGATCGACCCGCCGCGCACCTGATGAGCCTCAATCCCGAGCTGGTTCCCCCGCACACGCGGGGATCGACCCGCTGACCGCGGCGAGCCGATGCGGGGATGGTGGGTTCCCCCGCACACGCGGGGATCGACCCTCGCTGGACACCCAGTTCCGATGATTTAACCAGGTTCCCCCGCACACGCGGGGATCGACCCCACGACCGCATCACTGACAAGCCGCGCAGCAAAGTTCCCCCGCACACGCGGGGATCGACCCACCCCCGAGCCGCCTCCTGGCGGCGCAGCAGCGGTTCCCCCGCACACGCGGGGATCGACCCCGCGTTTGGGGTCACGCGCGCAAAACTTGGTGGGTTCCCCCGCACACGCGGGGATCGACCGCTGTGTGAACGCGAGATAGTAGTCGGGCTGTGGGTTCCCCCGCACACGCGGGGATCGACCCTGGGAAGTCGGCCTGGGGACGGTTGGCGGCATGGTTCCCCCGCACACGCGGGGATCGACCCTACGGCCTGCGAGACTATGGAGTGGCCGGGCAGGTTCCCCCGCACACGCGGGGATCGACCTTGCTTCTAATTGAACTTTTTCAGTTGGATTTTGGTTCCCCCGCACACGCGGGGATCGACCGCGTCACCAGCTCGCGGATGGGGGTGCCGGATTTGTTGTTGACCGTGCCGCACAACCTCAGAACCCGCGCAGGATCGAGGGCATCGGGGGCGGCCTTCAGCGGCTCCAGAGCCTCGAACAGGCAGCTCGATGGTCGCCCAGCGACAGGCCGCACCCGCTGGAGAGGACAATCCCCGAAGGTGCGGCGAAAGCCATGCACGGGGATGCTGTCACGGCGCATCCGCTTGAGCAGCTGCGCCATGGCCATGTTCGAGAGCGGCTGCCCTCGCGTCGTCCGGGGAAGATGAATTCCGGCTGCTGCACGGCCGGCATCTTCCCGAGGACCGCCATCGCGGCATCGCGAAGCGGAACGCGATGTTCGAGCCCGGCCTTCATTCGTGAGCCCGGGATCGTCCACAGCCGGGCCGCGAGATCGATCTCCCCCCCCCCAGGTGGCGCCGATCACCTCGCCGGTCCGGGGTGCGGTCAGGATGGCAAATTCGAGAGCCGACGCCGCCGCGCTCGCAACCAGGAAGAAGAAAGAAGAGATGCGGGAATGGGACACGGCGACTTCGCGCATAAATTGTGAACGCATGCAATCAAGGCGTGCAGACATCAACGACTGACGTTGAATCGTGATGGCGCGCGTTCTGCTTATTGAGTTGCTCAAAGAAGGGCAGGCATGGTAAGAGATACTGCTAACATTATACACGAAACAAAAATACGTACCGTCTGGCAAATTCTAAAATATTAAGCTGAAATTCACGCCGAAAAACGGCGTCATCGGGCCGGGGGGGAGGCATAGAACGACCTCCAATCGCCCCCCGGAAAGGAAATGGTCCGTTCCTGACTAGGGGATGGAAGGAAATGTTATGGACCGTGTTCTCCAGCGTCAGCCCAGCGTGCTGGTCGCCGACTCTCATCGTCTCTTGCTCGATACATTGGCGGCTTTGCTGGCGCCGGACTTTCTTGTCTTGCGCTGCCTCACCGACGCCGGCTCGCTGCTCACCACGGCATGCGAGCTGCAGCCCGACCTCGCCCTGGTCGACATCAACATGCCAGGCCTTGGCGGCGTGGAAGTGGCCAGCCGGCTGCACCTGCTCCTGCCGGGTTGCCGCCTGATTTTTCTGACCGCGAAGTCCGCCCCGCCGGTCGCCAGCGAGGCCTTCGCGCGCGGCGCGGCCGGCTTCCTGCTCAAGACCGATACCGCCGAGGAGGTGCTGCACGCGCTGCAGACCGTCGCGGAGGGGGGGCGTTACCTCAGTTCCTCCATCGCCGGGGGCGATCCGGCCAGGCTGGCGGAAATTCTGGAATCATCGGCCACCCCGCTGTCCTCGCGCGAACGCGCGGTGCTGGGGCTGGCGGCGGCCGGCGTGCCGATGAAGGAGATCGCCTGCCGTTTCGGGATCACGCCGCGCACGGTCGCCTTTCACAAATATCGCGGCATGGCCACGCTGGGCTTGCACCGACAAGCCGACCTTGTGCGCTTTGCGCTGGAGCAGGGGTGGCTGAGTTCGCCGACTCCCTCCTCGCCGGCCTGACGCGCCCGCCCCGCCGGGGCGGGAGAAAATAAACGGAACGAATCAATTTCCCGCATGCAACTCATGGGTGTTTCAGGACACCCTCCGGGACTGTATACAATCGCAACGGGAAGTTCTCACAAAATATTGTTCGGGTAAAATCCCGACGCCCCCCTGGCACCCCCACAAAATTCAGAAACTCCCGCCGGCCGATCCTGCCATTGATTCCAATAGGATCCCAGAATGTTCTGTATTGTAAAGATGGTTTTTGGGCGGCGAATTCAATTTCATAACGAAATATCTTAATTTCCATTTAACATTATTTACTGTAAACTGCAAATTCTGACAGTAGACAATCGCCCTGAGGAATTCACAAATAACCCAACGCAAAACACGGAACGCCAAACACGGAACGTTAAAAATTGGAAGCATGGAGCGGGCGCCCATCCGGCGCCGGCTTGCTTCGTCACATCCCTCGGGAGGATGGCAAATGATGCAACAGTCAGGCGCCGCGCCCAGGATAACCAGGGCGAATGGATTGTCTTCTCCGCATGATTGGCGCACCGGCGGCACGCCGGAGGCCACGCCCCCCACTGTTCCCTTCATGGTCGGCAACAGCCGCGCCATGCTGGCGGTGTTCGACCAGATTCGTCGTTTCGCCCAGTGCGACATTCCGGTGCTCGTCACCGGCGAAAGCGGTACCGGCAAGGAGCTGGTCGCGCACGCCCTGCACGAACATTCCCGGCGCGCCGAGAACCCCTTCGTCGCCATCAATTGCGCCGCCGTGCCGGCCACCCTGATCGCCTCGGAACTCTTCGGCTACGAGAAAGGCGCCTTCACCGGGGCCACCACACGCAAGATGGGCCAGATCCAGCACGCCCATGGCGGGACGCTGTTCCTCGACGAGATCGGCGACATGCCTCTCGACCTGCAGGGCCATCTGCTGCGCTTCCTCCAGGAAGGCGAGATCGTGCCGGTGGGCGGGCGCGAGCCGATCAAGGTGGACGTGCGCGTCATCGCCGCCACCAATGTGCGCCTGAGCGAGGCGCTGCGCGCGAGGCACTTCCGCGAGGATCTCTATTATCGGCTCAACGTGCTCTCCCTGTCCCTGCCGCCGTTGCGCGAGCGGGAGGGGGATGTGGAGGTGCTGGCGCATTTCTTCCTCCACCAGATCCGCCAGGAGCTGGGGTATGGGCATCTGGGATTGACAGCGGCCGCGATGGAGGCCCTCAACGCCCACGACTGGCCGGGCAACGCCCGCGAGCTGATCGCCGTGCTACGCCGCGCCGCCGTGCTGGCGTGCAGCGACTGGATCGACGCGGGGGATCTCAATCTTCAGCATGCCCGCCGGGTCGAGCCGCGGCCCGCGGAGCCGCTGGGGGCGCCGTCCCCGCTCCGCCCCAGCCGTCCGCCCGCGGCCAGCGCCGAGGAACGCGAGATGGTGCTGCAGACCTTGCTGGCGCATCGTTCCAACATCACCCACGCCGCGCGAACGCTCGGCGTCTCGCGGGTGACCTTCTACCGGATGTTGAAGCGGAACGGCATCGAGCCGGCCCCCTGAGGCCAGGCCTGACCGGCGCGAAATTCCGGACAAACCGCCTTGCTTCCATGGCGAGCCCGCCCTGTCCGGCCCGGAACGCGCCCCTGCCGTCTCCGTCTCTGGTTCTTTCTTTCCTCAATAACAAAATACTATTCCGACGACTTTATTCTGCACAAAATCCCTCAAGGAAAATTGAACTACTTACGTTTCACCCAATAAAATGTGTAAATGTCGTATCTGTTTGCGTAAACATGATGTAACTCCATGGTACGTATTTCACATATTTCAAAAAACCGGTGAATGAGAAAATTCTTTGTCGTCAGATGGTTAATGAATGGTTAATTTCTGGCACGCCGCTTGCTGTTGTCCCAGTGCGTTCGACGGATGCGGGCAATCCCGCCAGGTAGTTCACCGGCAGCGATCCCTCCCCCCCGAGACGCGGACGTCATTTCAACCTCGGCCGCCGCCATCCTGGTGCGGCCATGGAGTCTTCGGAGGAACCAGCAATGCGTAAACTTCTCCTGGTCGGCACGGCGTTGGGGGCACTGAGCTTCGCGATGCCGGCTTTCGCGGGCGGCGGCTACGACGGTCACGGTGGTGGCCCGTCTCCCAAGCCGCAGAACCCCACCCTCGAGCTCTCCCTCGTTGCGGCCCTCGCCGGCAATGACGGCACCGTCGCGGGCAACACCGCCACGACGCAGAGCCAGTCCATCCTGACCAACATCTCGGGCGGCTCGTTCAACGGCGCGAAGGGGATGACCAACGTCAACCAGAACGCCGGTGCCAACTCCGCACTGCAGAACGCGCTCTCGGTCTCCTACATCCAGGGATGCGACTGCGCGAGCACGCCGACCTACACCGTCGCCGCGGGCGGGGCGCTGGCCGCGGCCGGCAACACCGGCAGCGTGGAAAGCAACTCCTCCACCGCCGAGCGGACGATCGTCGGCTATCAGGGTGGCGGGTGGCCGCACTCCGACACGATGGGCGGCGGCGGGCCGCAGTTCACCCCGATCTATGGTTCGGACAACCTGGTGACCGCGAACATCGACTCCTCGTTCAATGGCGTGAACGGCGTGTTCCAGGTCAACCAGAATTCCGGCGACAACAGCCTGCTGCAGAATTCCGCAGCGGTGACCTCGGCCTCCCAGTTGAAGGGCGTGACCGATGTCGGCGGCTCCATCGCGCTCGCCGGCAACAGCGGGACCGTGTTCGGCAGCGGCAACAGCGCCTACGCCGACCACACCCACGCCTCCGGCTCGATCAGCAACTCCTTCAATGGTTCCAGCGGCGAGATGAACGTCAACCAGAACGTCGGCGCCAACTCGCTGCTGCAGAACGCCTCCGCGATCGCCTCGCTGCAGTTCTGCAACTGCGCCACCGACAACATCAGCCTCGCCGTGGCCGCGGCCGGCAACGACGGCAGCGTGCTCGGCAACCGTGCCGAGCTCTCCAACGGCTCGAACGGGGTCAGCATGACCAACTCGTTCTCCGGCGCGCAGGGTCTCATCAACGTGAGCCAGAACGCTGGTGCCAACAGCCTGCTGCAGAACGCCGTCTCCGTCGGTTCTGTGACGCACTGACAGGTCTGTCCGATGGCAGACTGACCATCTGAGTCAAAAGGGGCGGCCCCGGTGGCGAAGCAACCACCGGAGCCGCTCCGCAACACGGCGCATGGCGGGGAACAGAAGATGATCACCACGATGCGAAAGCTGGGGATGCGAAAGCTGGGGATGCGAAAGCTGGGGATGCGAAAACTGGGAACGGCCCTGCTGGTCGCGGCCCAGCTCGGCATCTCCGGCGCGGCTTTCGCCCAGCAGCCTGTCGTGTCTGGGCCGGCTCAGGCCTCGGGCGGAATCGCCGGCCTGCTGGCGGGAGCTGCCGTCTCCTCGCGCGATCTCGGACTGGTAGCCGCGCGCGGCCTGCCCTCGGACATGTCCGCGTCCGTCCAGGGCAACACCAACCTCTCGGGCGGCGGCGGACAGATCACCAACCAGAACGCGCTCAACAACAATACAGGAATCACCACCATCTTTCAGAACACGGGCAATAACTCGCTGTTCCAGAATCAGACGGTCGTGAACATCTCGATCCATTAGGAGGCGTCGCATGGCCACCCCAGATATGACCATGCGGCGCCTGGCTCTCCGCGCGGGTGCGTTCGCCCTGCTGGTGCTGGCGTGCGGCATGCCCGCCGCGCCGGCGCTGGCGGCGGACGTCTTCATCGGGCCGTCGCAGATCCCGGGCGCCGGCCTCAACGTGCGCGTGCGCAGCTTCCTCGATCGGAAGTTCCAGGAAACCGTGCGCCAGTCGCACGACTATTCCTGCGGCTCCGCGGCGCTCGCCACGCTTCTCACCTACTCCTACAATATTCCGTCAACGGAAGAATTGATCTTCCGCGACATGATCACCCATGGCGACCGCGCCGCCATCGAGAAGCGCGGCTTCTCGCTGCTCGACCTGAAGGACTACCTGGCGCGCCACGGATTGCAGTCGGGCGGATTCCGGGCACCGCTGGCCAAGCTCGCCGAGGTCAAGGTGCCGGCGATCGTGCTGATCGAGCACAACGGCTACCGCCACTTCGTGGTGGTGCGCGGCGTGCGCGAGGGACGCGTTCTGGTCTCCGACCCGAGCCTGGGCACGCGCAGCATTACCGAGGAGCGTTTCCTCGCGGAATGGAACGGGATCTTCTTCCTCGTCCTGACCGAGGCGGATCGCGCGCAGGCCGACTTCAACGCGGGTCGTGTCTGGGCGGCCGCACCTCGGGCTCCCATCGGGCTCTCGCGCTTCCAGATCGACCTCATGGTCCCTCCGAACAACGGCATCCTCAATTCCAGCATCTTCTAGGAGTCGTCCGATGGCACGCAGACCCTTCCGCGGCATCCTCGGCGCCACCGCCCTCCTGGTCGGGGGATTCCTGGCTCCCGGAATGGCCGAGGCCGCCAGCACGGGCGCCCCCGGCGAAAGCAGCCTCACAGGAAACAGAGAGGGCACCGTCGATCTTGCGGCGCTCTACATCGAGCGGCTGAGCCACGGCGACCCGGCCGCGTCGCAGTCGGCCGCGTCGCAGACAACGTCGCCGCGGGAGGCACCACGCACGGTCCTGGCGGCGCTGGCCGACGTGCCGCGCGTCGCGGCCGCCGAACTCGGCGAGATGCGCGCCGGTTTTGCCCTGCCCGATGGGCTCTACGTCAACTTCGGCTATGCGAGTTCGACTTTCCTCAACGGCGCCAGCACGCCGATCCAGACTCTCAACGTCGATTTCACCGCCAGCGCGAGCGGCTACGCCGGCACGGTGACCACCCTCACCAACGGCATGACGACCATCAAGGACATCTCCACGAACAACGTCGCGACCAGCGTGATCACCAACGCGAACAACGGACTCACCTCGGTGCAGAGCGCACTCAGCAGCGCGGGACTGACCACGATCATCAGCAACCGGGCCAACAATCAGTTGATCCAGCACGTCCAGACCCTGGATCTGGCGACCTCGGGCCTCAAGCCGATCCTGGATCAGCAGGTCGCGCAATCGATTCTGGCAAACGGACTCAGCGCGTCCAATGCGCTGCGCGGGAGATAGGGAGAGCAGTGCCATGCCTCTTCGTGGTTCTCTGTGCGGCCCCCGACTGACCTTGCGGCCTGTCCGCTCCTGGCGGTTCGGCGCCGTGCTGCTTGCCGCGCTCGCGGCCATCGCCGCGGGAACGGTCCCCGCCCGCTCCGAGGAGGGCTGCGGATGCGGGGCGAGCCAGATCGCCGCGGCCCTGGCAGGGGCGCAGCCCCTCTCGCCGCGGCAGATGGCGGCGCAGACCGGCGAGGGACTCTCGCTGGCGGTCCCCAAGCCCGCGCTCGGCCAGTCCGCCCCCCCGCGCGTCATTCTCTGGGACGAAGTCCGTCAGCCCCCCAGCCCCCTTGCCGCGGGCAGCAATCAATCCGTTTCCGTTACAGTACGGGTCGCGCAATAGGGGCGCATCACGCGCTTCTCGACACGAAAGGAGTTGCCCCATGGATGTTCGGCAAGTTCGCTGGCCTCACCTGGCGGTTGGCGCGGCGCTGATGGCGGCCCTGGCCGGCTGTGCCGCCAACCAGACCCAGACCGCCTCGTCCGCTCCCGCGCCGGCGGGGACCGCGATGTCCTCGCCGCAAAGCGGGCAGCCACAGAACGCGGCCTATGGCGCGCCACTGACCCCGCAGAACTACGCCGATCTCGTGGCGGGCAACACGCTGTTCCGCCCGTTGCAGAGCGGCAACACGACAACGATCTATGTGGCCCCGGATCAGTCGCTGAAACTCAAGATCCAGACCGCCGACGGGCGCGTCCTGCAGGATACCGGACACGAGACGCTGGCGCCCGAGCAGGTCTGCTGGCAGTGGTCGCGTGCCGGCTCAGACTGCTTCCACTACTATTGGAGCGGGCGCCTTCTGACTTTCGTTTCAACGGGCGATGCCGTCCTGCCGGCACAGTTCCTGGTGCAGAAGGGCAACGCGGCGGGGCTGTGAGCCGGCGGCCGGAGTCTCGGCGGGAAAAATCGATGTGATCGGGACGGACCGGTAATTGAATGGACATCGCGGCCCGGCGATATTAGGTTCAATTTCAATCTGGTCATGTTGCCAAAATGATTCGGACCGGAAAAACCAAAGCTCGCCTCGCTCCCGGGCGAAGGCGCCGGAGGAAACATTATGGCGCATTGCCCCTTCGTCCCGAAAACGCCCTCTGTCCGCACGGTGCTTCTTGCCGCCGCCGGCTGTGTTGCCCTCGCCGTCCCCTGGGGACAGGGGGGGGCCTCCGCCCAGACCCCGACCCAGCAGGAACTCGATTCCCTGCGCCAGGCGGTGCAGGAACAGGCCCAGGAACTGCGGGCCCAGTCGCAGCGGCTCAATCAGCAACTCAAGCTGCTGGATGCCCAGCAGCGGCGCATCCAGCAGCTTGAAACGCAGGTCTCGCCCGGGCGTCGCGCCGCCCCTCAGCGGGCCGCCTCCGCACCCCAGCCCCCGGTGCAGACACAGGCGCAGATGCAGGTTCACCCTCCGTCCGCGAGCGCGCCGGCCTCGCCCGACGAGGCACAGGCCTCCCAGCAGGGCGCGCCCATCCAGGCTCCCCCGGAGACGGAGATCGACCGCCAGAAGAACCAGCTTGCCCTGCAAACCGCCCCCAACCTCGCCGCCACCGGCGGCGTGCTGACCCCGCGCGGCGTACTGGTCCTGCAGCCGACCGTCCAGTACGACTATTATTCGCAAAACCAGGCGGTGGTCAGCGGCTTTACCATCGTGCCGGGCATCACCTTCGGCAACGTCAACATCAACCGCCGCAGCCAGGACGTCTACACGACGGGCCTGCGGATACGCCTCGGCATCACCGACCGGTTCGAAACCAACGTCTATGTTCCGTATGTCTTCACGAACTCCAACACCACCACCTCGCCGCAATCCACCAGCGCGACGCCGTTCAGCGTCGGCGCGTCCGGCACCGACCTCGGCGACGTGCAGTTCGGGGCCAGCTACCAGATCAATGCCGGCACCGGCGGCTGGCCGGTCTTCGTGGCCAACCTGCAGTTCAAGACCATCACCGGCACCAGCCCCTTCGATGTGCCGATCTATACGATCAACGATCCGAACGGCACGTATCTGCAGGGTCTCCAGAAGCGCCTGCCGACCGGCACCGGCTTCTATACCCTCACCCCCTCGGTCACCGTGCTCTACCCGACCGACCCCGGGGTGCTGTTTGCCAACGTGAAGGGCATCTACAATTTCTCCCGCCGGGTGACGGTGCAGAACGCCTCCGGCGGCGCCGGCACGTCCACCACGCTGCAGCCGGGCAGCGGGCTCGGCCTCTCCTTCGGCATGGGCTTCTCGCTCAACGACCAGACCTCCCTCAGCCTCGGCTACGAGCAGGACTTCTACTTCGCCTCGACCCAGGACGGACATAACGTTGCCGGATCGTCCTACCGGCAGGGAGCCTTCAACTTCGGCCTCGGCTACCAGCTCTCTCCGGTGGATGCGCTCAACGTCGGCGCGTCCATCGGGGTCGGGGCGAACTCGCCGGCGGCGACGCTCGTGCTGCAGTACTCGCGACGGATCACGCTCTTCTAGCTCTTCCTCAGGCAAACAGATCCTGGCCGACATAGCTTCCCTCGCGGGGCGCGCGGGGGACGAAGAAGATCGCCGAGCCGATATGCGCGATGTACTCGTTGAGGGCATCGGAGGCGCCAAGCCGGGCCTGCAGGGTTTCGAAATGCGCTGGGTCGTTCTGGTAGGAAATGAACAGCAGCCCCGCGTCCAGCTGCCCGTAGCGGTTGATGCCGTCGGTATAGTTGTAGGAGCGGCGCAGGATCCTCAGCCCGCCGTTGTTCTCGTGGGCGGCGAGACTGATGTGCGCGGTCTCGGGGATCAGCCGCTTGCCGTCCGCCCCACTGGCCGCGAAATCCGGCGTGTCGAACTCGCCTTTTCCCGACAGCGGTGCGCCGGAAAGCTTGTGGCGGCCGAAGACGTTGTTCTGGTCGCTGACCCGGTCGGTGTCCCAGTTTTCGATACGCATGCGGATCTTGCGCACCACCTGGTAGGTGCCGTGGCGCTGCCAGTCGGGACCGTCGCCGATCCAGACGAACTTGTCGAAATCGGCGGCCTCGGTGATGTTGCGCGTGCCGTCCTTGAAGCCGAACAGGTTGCGCGGCGTGCTCTGGCCCTTGCCGGCGGAAGCGCGGCCGAAGCCCATCACCGTCCAGCCGGTTTCGGCGGCGCCGGTCATCTTGGCGATGCGCGCGAGATCGCGGATGGCGTGGTAGGCGACCTGCGGGTCATCGGCACAGGCCTGCAGCGAGAGGTCGCCGCCGGTGAGCCCCGGCTCGAAGGCATCGGAAGGCAGCTGATGCAGGTCGCGCAGCAGCGGCGGCTTGCGCACGAGGCCGAACTGGTTGGCCGCGAACAGGCGCGGGCCGAGACCCACCGTCACGGTCAGGCTGGCCGGCCCCAGGTTCAACGCCTCGCCGGTATCGAAGCCGACCGCGCTCGGCTGGGCGGGCTCCACCTGCCCGACCGTGCCGCCGCGCATCATCTGCGCGATCGCCGCCGACCAGCGCGCCAGCAGCACCTGCAGATCGCTCTGGCGCACCGCCGTCACGGTGAAGGTCATGAACATGATGTAGCGCTGGGGGGGCGTGCGGATGCCGGCCTGTCCGGCGCTGCCCTCCTCCGTGCGATAGAAGGGATAGGAGCGGCCGAGATCCACCGTGTCGGCGGGAGCGGCCGCCGCATGTGCGGCGCCCCCCATCGTGCCGGCCCCCATCGTACCGGCGGCGGTCGCGAGGAACAGGCCGCGACGGGAAAGCCCCGCCGCGTTCGTCTTCGGGCTGTCGTTGCTCATTCCTTGCCCCCTCCCGCGGTCGCCACCTTCTCGGCGATCCTGGAGAGCGGCTCCTGCAACGCCTGGATGCCACGGCTCAGCTTCGCGCCGTCGGAGGCCTTCAGCTCGGCGGTGTAGAGCCGGTAGCCGCCGGGCACGGAAGCGTCGCGATAGGCGTCGAGCATGCTGCGCACCTTGGCGAACGCATCGGAGACCCGCGCGGCCAGCTCGGGATCGATCTTCCTCATCCCCGGCTCAAGAAAAGCGAAGGCCTGCTGGGCGCCTTCGACGTTGCCGGCGAAGTCCACCAGGTCGAAATGACCGAAGGCTTCCTCCTCGCCGCTGATCTTGCTGCCCTGCACCTCCTCGAGCAGATCGGCGGCGCCGTTGGCGAGATCCTCGGGCTGGTAGTCGAGGGTCTTCACCAGCGCGTCGAGCTTGCGGATGTTCCCTTGCAGCTCGGCAGCCAGCGTTCGGGTGCCGTCGGTGATCTCGCCCGTGCCGAACAGGTCGCGCTCGATGGCGTGGAAACCGTGCCAGCCGACCTTGGGGTCGAGGTTGGAGGCGCGCATGTCGATGAGGTAGTCGAGATTGCCCGCGTTGTCCTTGACGTCGAAGCCGGGCAGGACGAAGCCGTCCACGTCGGATTCGATGCGCTCGTAGAACGGGCGCGCCAGCGGATAGAGGCGCCGGGCCTCGGCGAGATTGCCGGCATCGATGGCGGCCTTGAGATTGTCGACGGCGACCAGCATGGCATCGGCCACGCCGGTGACGTAGCCCGCATAGCCCTTGGTGCCCTCCTTCAGCAGCTCGGCGGCATCGCCGCGCGGAGCCGGGGCGGGCTTGCCGGTGACGGTGAAGGCCACCAGGTCCTGCTTCGCGCCGGGGCAATAGACCCGGTAGGCGCCGCCGCCGAGGGTGAGGGTGAAGGCGACCGGCGGCAGGCCCGGCGCCAGATTCTCCTTCTCGCCGAGAATGCGGTTGTTGCTTTGCAGCTCCACCTCGGTGATGGCGGTCGCCGTCCTGTTGGTGACGGTGAAGGTCACCGGTCCGGCCTTGGCGGAGGCGTGGTCGAGCGCGCAGGTGCCGCCGTTCTCGCCGGTGAGCACGATGGCCACCTGCGAGACGCCGTTCCTGACCGGGGCGGGACCGCTGGCCGCCGCCGCGACGGAGGGCGCGAGGAGGACGGCGAGGCCCACCCCTGTCAGGAAACGGGGAAGGTCAGTCCGCAGCATGGGCATCTCCTGGGCGAGACCTGGCGGCACGATTGCCGGCGCAGGGAAAGAAAGGGGCAAGCGCCAGACCCGCGAGGACGAGGGCGGCGAGCAGCAGCGCGAGGGGAAGCTGCACCGCCCAGAGGGCGCGTTCGGCCTGGGCGGCGGCGCGGCTTTGCAGCGCGGCCGTGGCGCGTTCGCCGGCCGCGGGGGAAAGGTGCCAACGGCTCAGGGCTTCACGCACGGCG
Organism: uncultured Acetobacteraceae bacterium; assembly: GCA_937874445.1. Classification (GTDB taxonomy): domain Bacteria; phylum Pseudomonadota; class Alphaproteobacteria; order Acetobacterales; family Acetobacteraceae; genus Rhodovastum. Next base: position 33,560 of record CALNAL010000089.1, read on the forward strand.
AGGGTGCGTGGGGTGGCGAGGCCGCCGCCGGAGAGCGTGACCGCGGTGCCGGTCTCGCCGGCGAGATCGAGCAGCACGCCTTGCGCCGCCTCGACCCGCAGGGCGCGGTGCGTCCGCCATTCGGCCGCGAAGGGACCGGGATGGCGCCGCGCGTTCATGCCCACCGGCAGCCGGCCGCCGGACAGGGCGATGACCGCGTCGAGATCGAGCGTCGCCGGGGCCTGCGCGGGGGGCTGGTCGCACGTGACCTGCCAGAACTGCGTGGCGAGGCCGTTACGGGTCCCGGCATGGGCGGCGGCCGGGTCGAGCGGGAAGACGAGGTCCGGCGCCTCGCCGAGGGAAAGGACCAGCGCGCCGGGCCGCAGGCGGGCGGTGCCGAGGACGGAAGTTTCGTCCACCACCGGCGCGGCGGGCAGCGGGGCGAGGCGCGGGGACGGGTAGAACAGGGCCTGGCCGGCCGCCAGCAGCACGAGCGCCGCGGCGGTGCCCGCCTGCAAGCGCCGCACGGCGCGCGGCGAGGGGCGATGGCGGGCGGACCAGAAGAGGCAGACCCCGACCGGGACGAGATAGGCAAGCCAGCCCACGACCTCGATGCGCCGGGGATCGGCGGGAATGCCGAGCATGCCGGTGATCAGCGCGGAACGGATGGTGCCGGGGGCGACCAGCCAGGAGAGATCGAGCGTGGGCTGCTGGCCGGCGTTGATCCAGCCGGCCTCGTGGGCGGTGCGCAGGGCGGCGACGACCAGACCGGCCGCGACCAGGACCAGGAACGCACCGGTGAGACGGAAGAAACGGCCGAGATCGAGCCTGACGCCGCCGGCATAGATGCCCCAGCCGATCACCATCGCGACGAGAATGCCGAGCAGCGCGCCGGTGGCTGCGAGCCAGGCCGAGGTGGCGGCGGAAAAGGTGGCGAGGAGGAAGACGGCGGTCTCGAAGCCTTCCTTGAGCACGGCGAGGAAGGCCATGCCGGCCAGGGCGAGCGCACCGCTGCGGCCGAGGGCGGCGGCGGCCTCGGCCTCCAGGGCGCGGCGCATGTCGCGGGCGTGGGCGTTCATCCAGGCGATCATGCCGGTGACGAAGGCGACGGCGACCAGGCCGATGACCGTCTCCAGCGCCTCCTGCTCGGCCTGGGGCAGGGCCCGCTCGACCAGCTCGAGGCCGATGCCCACGGCGAGGGAAAGCGTCACCGCCAGCCCGACCCCGACCCACAGCGCCACCAGACGCTCGCCGCGATTGCGCAGGAAGGCGGCGATGATGCCGACGATGAGGGCGGCTTCCAGCCCCTCGCGCAGGCCGATGATAAAGGTAGCTAGCATGCGGGCACGGGGCGTGCGGGAGGCG
>CALNAL010000090.1 GCA_937874445.1 uncultured Acetobacteraceae bacterium
GGCGCTTGTCTCGTGGGCGCGGAGAGGTGTATAAGAGACAGCTAGCTCCCCCGCTGCGCCGCGACAATTCCCCGCATCTGTCCTGACCGGGTTGCGCTTGCATTTGGCGGGGCACGCCGCTACATCCGTTCTCAACAATCATCTTCCGCTGTCACGGAGGGTGGCCTTAACCGGCCGCCTTTTTTGTTTTGGACCCAACCGACTCCAATGCCCCCAGCGCCGTTCCCGCCGCTGCCGAAGCCCCCGCGCTGCGGGAGCCCGCCGTGCTGGCGGAACCCCTGGCGTTGACGCCGCTCGAACGGCGCGTCGCCGAGGCCATCGCGCCGGCGCTGACCGACCTCGGCTACGATCTGGTGCGCGTGGCCGTGCTGGGCCGGGCTCGCCCCACCGTGCAGATCATGGCCGACCACGCCGACGGGTCGCTGATCTCGGTGGCCGATTGCGAGACCATCAGCCATGCCGTAGGGGCGGTGCTCGACGTGGACGACCCCATCCCCGGGGCATGGACGCTGGAGGTCTCCTCCGCCGGCATCGACCGCCCGCTGATGCGCCGGCGGGACTGGAACCGCTTCGCCGGCCATCTCGCGCGCGCCGAAAGCGCCCTGCCCATCGACGGACGCAAGCGCTTTTCCGGCACCGTGCTGGGCGCCGACGACACCCATGCGCGGATGCGCCTCGACGACGGCACCGAGGTGGCCATACCGCTGGGCGACCTGCGACGCGCCAAGCTCATGCTGACCGACGCCCTGATCGCCGCAACCGCCACCGACACGACAACCAACTGACCGCCGGGCGAACCCCCGGGGCCCCAGGAAAGGGATCGACTTCCAATGGAAACCACCATCGCCCGCCCGGAACTGTTGCTGGTGGCCGACGCCGTGGCGCGGGAGAAATCGATCGACCGCGAAGAAGTTCTGGAGGCCATGGAGCAGGCCATCCAGAAGGCCGGCCGCGCCAAATACGGCCACGACAAGGACATCCGCGCCACCATCGACCGCAAGACCGGCGAGGTCGCCCTCTCGCGCTGGACCGAGGTGGTCGAGGAGATGGAGAACGAGGAGACGCAGATCCCCGTCGCCATCGCCCGCAAGCTGCCCGGCATCAAGCACGACATCGCGGTGGGCGAGTACATCGTCGATCCGCTGCCGCCGATCGACTTCGGGCGCATCGCGGCGCAGACCGCCAAGCAGGTGATCGTCCAGCGCGTGCGCGAATACGAGCGCAAGCGCCAGTTCGACGAGTTCAAGGACCGCGTCGGCGAGGTCATCAACGGCACCGTCAAGCGCACCGAGTACGGCAACCTCATGGTCGAGATCGGCCGCGCCGAGGCGCTGCTGCGCCGCGACGAGCTGATCCCCCGCGAGAGCTTCCGCAACGGCGACCGCGTGCGCGCCTACATCTACGACGTGCGCGAGGAGGCCCGCGGGCCGCAGATCTTCCTCAGCCGCACCCATCCCGGCTTCCTCGCCAAGCTGTTCGCCCAGGAAGTGCCCGAGATCTACGACGGGATCATCGAGATCAAGGCCGTCTCGCGCGATCCCGGCTCGCGCGCCAAGATGGCGGTGATCTCGCGCGACGCCTCCATCGACCCGGTGGGCGCCTGCGTCGGCATGCGCGGCTCGCGCGTGCAGGCGGTGGTGCAGGAGCTGCAGGGCGAGAAGATCGACATCATTCCCTGGTCGCCCAACACCGCGACCTTCGTCGTCAACGCCCTCGCCCCCGCCGAGGTCAGCAAGGTGGTGATGGACGAGGAGGGCGGGCGCTGCGAGGTGGTGGTGCCCGACGATCAGCTTTCGCTGGCCATCGGCCGGCGCGGACAGAACGTCCGCCTGGCCTCCCAGCTCACCCGCTGGGACATCGACATCCTCACCGAGGCCGAGGAGAGCGAGCGGCGCCAGGAGGAATTCCGCCGGCGCACCGGGCTGTTCGTCGAGGCGCTCGACGTGGACGACGTGATCGCCGGACTGCTGGTGACGGAAGGGTTCAACTCCGTCGAGGAGCTGGCCTTCACGCCGGTGGACGAGCTGGCCGCCATCGAGGGCTTCGACGAGAGCGTGGCCACCGAGCTGATCCGCCGCGCCGAGGAATTCCTCGTCAAGCGCGACGGCGCGCTCGACGAGAAGCGCCGCACGCTCGGGGTGAGCGACGAGGTGGCCGCCATGGAGGCGCTGACCCCGGCCATGCAGGTGGCGCTCGGCGAGAAGGGGGTGAAGAGCCTCGACGACCTCGCCGACCTCGCCTCCGACGAGCTGGTGGAGATCGTGGGTGAGCCCAGCATGGACGAGGCTACCGCCAACGAGGTGATCATGGCCGCGCGGGCGCACTGGTTCGGCGAGGAGCCCGCCGCGAAGGCGGAAAAACCCGCCCCGGAAGCGGGCAGCGCGGCTGCTCCGGAAGCGGGCGGCGAGACCGCCCCGGAAGCAGGCAGCGCGGCTGCCCCGGACGTGAGCAGCGAGGCTGCCCCGGAAGCGGGCAGCGAGGCTGCTCCGGAAGCCACCGGCAAGAGCGCCTCGGACGAGGGGGGGTCGGGTCACGACTGATCCGCTTCCCCCCGACGAGGAGGACGACGCGCCGGAGCGGGGCCCCCTGCGGCGCTGCATGGTGACGCGCACCTGCCAGCCCAAGGAACAGATGGTCCGTTTCGTCGTCGCACCAGACAAGACGATCCTGCCCGATGTGGCGGCAAGGCTGCCCGGGCGGGGAATTTGGTTGAGCGCGCGGGGGGATGTGCTAGATACTGCCTGTACCCGGGGCGGGTTCGCCAGGGCCGCTCGCATGCCGGTGACGGTGCCCCCCGATCTGAAGCTGCAAGTCGCGTCCGCGCTGGCCCGCCGTATCGCCGAGCACCTTGGCCTGGCGCGCCGCGCAGGGCAGGCGGTGGCCGGCTTCGCCAAGGCACGGGAATGGCTGGCTTCCGGTCGCGCGGCTCTCGTGGTAGAGGCGCGCGACGGCAGTCCCGAAGAGCGGCAGCGCTTCCTTTCCGGCTGGGCCGGGCCGGTGGTGATGCCGCTGGAGGCCATCCGTCTCGGCGGCGTGTTCGGCCGCGAACAGGCCGTGCACGTGGCGGTGGCGACCGGGCGCTTGGCCGAGACGCTGCGGTGCGATGCCGCACGGCTGGCCGGCGTGACGGGAATGGACGTGCCGGGAACGAGCCTGGCGGAAGCGGACGCAACGTCCGCCGATGAGACAGGCGCCGGCGTGACCAGGGCTGGCGTGACAAAGGCCGGCGTGACAAGAGCCGGCCCAGCCAGGGACGGCGTGGCGCCAGCCGGCGCGACGAATGACGCGGGTGATCGGACGGGGCGGCACCAGGGTGCGCCGCTGCCGGAAGACCACCATCAGGATTTCCCTGCCGGCGCCGCCGGCGGGCATGAAGGCAGGATGCAGGCGGGTAGATGAGCGAAGGCAACGATCAGGACCAGGGCAAGGGCCGTCTCTCGCTGCGTCCTTCCGGACGTCTCGAGCTGGGCCGTACCGTGGATGCCGGATCGGTCCGACAGAGCTTCAGTCATGGCCGTTCCAAGGTAGTGCAGGTCGAGGTACGCAAGACGCGCGGCCCCGGGAGTGCCCCGCGCTCCGGCGGCGGTGCGTCTTCCGGGCAGTCCTCCGGTGGTCCGCAGCGTTCCGGCGGCTCACGCCAGGGCGGCGGCCGCGCGCTGACCGCCACCGAGCTGGCCACCCGCCAGCACGCCCTGCTCGAGCAGCAGCGCGAGGCCGCCCGGCGCGAGGCCGAGCGCCGCGAGCAGGAAAAGATCTCCATCCTCTCCGCCGCCGAGGAGGCCCGCAAGGCCGCCGAGGAGGCCGTCAAGGCCGCCGAGGAAGAGGCCCGCAAGGCCGTCGAGGAGGCCGAGGCGAAGAAAGTCGAGGAGGAGGCGAAGAAAGTCGCCGAGGCCGCGCTCTCCGCCCAGGCCGCCGAGGCCGCCCAGGCCCGCTCCTCCCAGACGCGCCCCTCCCAGGGGCATGTGGGGGGACATCCCGGCACCACCACCGAGCAGCCCCGCCGGACCCCGCGTCCCGCGTCGGCCTCCGGGCATCCGGGCCACGCGCCCGCCGCGGCGCCCGCCACGCCCGCCTCGGCCACGCTGCGCCTCAAGGCCGGCCACGCCGAGGAGGAGGAGGGCCGTCGTGCCCCCCCCCCCCCCCGCGGGCCCCCCCCCCCCCCCCCCCCCCCCCCCCCCCCCCC
>CALNAL010000091.1 GCA_937874445.1 uncultured Acetobacteraceae bacterium
GCCTCGCTGCCCGCGGCGCCTTGCGGGGGGGCGGCGGCGTTTCCGGCGTTTCCGGAGCCGGGGCCGACGCCGCGGGCAGCGAGGCGCTGGCCGCGGCCGGCGGTGGCGCCGGGGGAGGCGCCGGCGCGGTCGGCACCAGCGGGGTCAGGGAGGCGGCATACTGGGCATTGGTGCGGTCGGCCACCAGCCCCGAGGCGATGGCCTGGCGCTGGGCCGGCCCGATCACGACGGGCTTGTCCGGCACGGTGGAAAGATTGGGATAGGGCGCGTCGGCCTTGGGCGGCGGCGGCCGCTGCCCGGCGATCTGCCCGCCTTCGAGGTTGTGCCACCAGTCCACTGGATTGACGGAGACGGGCCCGGAGCAGGCCGTCAGCCCCGCGAGGGCCAGGGAAAAGACCACGCCCCCCGGCACCAGCCGCGCCGCCGACGGGCGCTCCCTCGTCTTCTCACGCCTCGTTTGCTGCGACATCGGCCCGTGACCGCTCCCGGTTTTTCGCAGCCAGATGTAGCGCGCCCGTCTCCCGGCGCAAAGCAAGCCTGTCGCCGGCGGGAAGGGTGCGGCGTGGATTTTTCGCCCGGACGGGAGGGAGAGGGCGCTTTTCCGGAAGAGGAAAGCGGCAAAAAAGGCTTGTCCGGCCGGGCTCCCCCGTGGCCCCGCCCCGGCGACGGGCGCGGAGCCGAACGAAGGCCCCCCGGAAATTCCCCGGCATGCAGCCCGGAGAAGGTGGGAAGACCCCCCGGAGACAGATGGAATGCCGCCCGTGGAGGCGACCTCCGCAGGATCTCCCCATCCCCATTTTGGCAGGCCAGCGTGAACGACTCCTGAAGATGCTCCCCCGCAGATGCCTCCCGGCCAAACCGGACGGGAAAAAGAAACCCCGCCGCCGGGCGGGACCCGGAACGGCGGGACTTCCGGGAGCAGCGGAGCCTCCGGCGTGCGGCCGACGCGCCGTCAGCCGGCCAGCGCGTCCTCGCCGTCGAGCACGGCGGCCACGGCATGCACCGTCGCCGCGATGCGCACGGCGGCCTGCACCTGCTCGCGCGTGAGCCCCCCGGCCACCACGGTGTGCTCGTGCGACTGCAGGCACATCCCGCAGCCGTTGACGGCCGAAACCGCGAGCGACCACAGCTCGAAGTCCAGCTTCTCCACCCCGGGCCGGGCCATGATGTTCATGCGCAGCCGGGCCGGCATCGTGCCGTATTCACCGCCGACCAGATGCACGAAGCGATAGTAGATGTTGTTCATGCCCATGATGGCCGCCGCCGCCTTGGCGGCCGTGAGGGCCTCGGCGGAAAGCTGGGGGCCGAACTCCGCGACGATGGCCTTCGTCACCTCGGCATTGCGCGAGGCCAGCGCGCTGGCGATGAAGCAGCCGGCCTTCTGCTGGAGGCTCAGCACCTCTTCGGTGGCCAGCGACCCGAGGTTGAGCTTCAGGTCCTTGGCGTACTCCGGCAGCCGCCCCCGCAGGGCTTCGAGCGACATGGCACACTCCTTTCTGGGCTGATTCTGGATAATGAAAGGGGGAGGGTTGCGCCCCTCCCCCGATTTCCCTCAGGCAATCCCCCCGGAGCCCCCGATACGGCGGGGTCCGGGGACGGAAAGTCCGCTCAGGCGTTCTGGAACAGCTTGGTCGGGTTGAGGGTCTCCTGGCCCTTGGTCCAGGCGCAGGGGCACAGCTCGCCGCTCTGCAGCTCGTCGAGCACGCGCAGCACTTCCTGCGGGTTGCGGCCCTGGTCGAGCCCGTTGCAGCAGGCCCACTGGATGGTGCCCTCGGGATCGACGATGAAGGTCGCGCGCAGGGTCACGCCGGCGTTCTTGTCGATGACCCCCAGCGCCCCGGACAGCTCGCGCTTGTTGTCGGACAGCATCGGGATGGCGAGGTCGTGGATGTCCTTGTTGTGGACACGCCAGTTCAGATGCACGAACTCGCTGTCGAGCGAGGCGCCGTAGACCACCGCGTCACGGTCGGCAAAGTCGCCGGCGATCTTGCCGAAGGCGGCGATCTCGGTCGGGCAGATGAAGGTGAAGTCCTTCGGCCAGAAGAACACGATCTTCCACTTGCCGGCATCGGAAGAGTTGGAGATCTCGGTGAACGACTTGCCCGGGCCCTCCAGCCCCTCGGGGCCGGCCTTCACAGCGGTGAGCTTGAACTCGGGGAACTTGTCGCCAACGGTCAACATGTGAGTGATCCCTCCTAGGGTTGGTCTTACCGGCCGGCAGGGCCGGAATGCATTTGACGCAGAGAGTTATGGCCCTGCGGGGATTTCCATGCCAATGAATTGTTTTGGTAACTTCGATCGAGAAACTCGATGACTCCCCTCCCCTCCCCCCAGCAGCTCCGCTACCTCATCGCCCTGCATGACCAGCAGCATTTCGGCCGCGCCGCCGAGCAGTGCGCGGTCACCCAGTCCACGCTTTCGGCCGGAATCCTGGCCCTGGAGCGCCAGCTCGACGCGCCGCTGCTCGACCGCGGCGGGGGCAAGCGGGTGGCGTTCACCGCCCTCGGCCTGGAGCTGGCCGACCGGGCCCGGGCCGCCCTGGAAGGGCTGGAAGCGGTGGTGGAGGCGGCCTCGGCGGCCCGCGCCCCGATGAGCGGCGCGCTGCGGCTGGGGATCATCCCCACCATCGGCCCGTTCCTGCTGCCGCGGCTGATGCCGGCCCTGCGGGCGACCTATCCGCGCCTGCGGCTGTATCTGCGCGAGGACACCACCGAGCACCTGCAACAGCGCCTGGAAGAGGGCCGGCTCGATGTGCTGCTGCTGGCCCTGCCTTCCTCCGCCCCGGAGGCCGAACAGGTGGCCGTCACGCGCGACGAATTCTTCGCGGCCCTCCCCCCCGGCCACCCGCTGGCGGCCGGCGAGACGGTGCTTCCCCAGGCGCTGCACGCCGAACGCCTGCTGCTGCTGGAGGACGGGCACTGCCTGCGCGACCAGACCCTGGACCTGTGCGGCTACGCCCGCGGCGAGACCCCCCGGCGCGACCCCGGCGAACCGGAAGGCTTCGCGGCCACCAGCCTGTTCACCCTGGTGCAGATGGTGGCCGGCGGCCTGGGCGTGACCGTGCTGCCGCGGCTGGCGGTGGAGGCGGGGCTGACGGCAGGCACCAACCTCGTGCTGCGGCCCTTCTCGGGCAACGGGGGCTGGCGGACGCTGGGCCTGGTATGGCGCACGCAGGCCCCGCGGGCCGCCGACTACCGGGCGCTGGTGCCGCTGGTGCGCCGCCTGGCCGCGCCCCTGCAGGGGGCTTGCCCGCAAAATGCCAACGCCGCCGCCTGAAAGGGTTGCGAAAAAGACATCTCCCCGCCTGCCCCGGCCGATGGCGAGCCTCCGCGGCGGTGCCATATTGTCACCATCAGCCTGCCGTCATTGGCGATGCAAATCTACGGCAGACGACCTCGGGAGATCATCCCATGACGGCCCTGTTTTCCACGCCGACCCCGCCCGCCTCCCGGCGGAGACTCTCCCCGGGCCGCACCCGCTTGCGCCGTGTCGCCCTGGTGGCGGCCACTCTCGGCCTGCTCGGCCTGAGCGGCTGCGTCGCCTACGATCCGTACGACTACGGCTACTACTACCC